>JAJFMK010000042.1 GCA_021772215.1 Chlamydiota bacterium
CCGCTCAGCGAGATGTTCGGCTACTCCACTGCGCTTCGCTCTGCCACATCAGGGCGCGGTGTCTATACGATGGAGCCGAGTCACTTTGAGAAGGTTCCAGTTAAGATTCAAGAGGAAATTATTAAGAGGTAAACAATGGCCAAACAAGAGAAGCCAAAGGCTCAGACGCCAACCCAGAGACCTAAGATCCGTATCCGCCTTAAAGGCTACGATCAGCGTCTTTTGGACCGCTCGATTATGGATATCGTTGAGACCGCGAAGCGCTCAGGTGCCGCTGTTGTAGGACCGATCCTACTTCCTACACGCCGTGAGATCTTCACCGTCCTACGCTCTCCCCACGTCGACCGTAAGAGTCGTGAGCAGTTTGAGATGCGCACACATAAGCGTCTATTAGATATCGTTAACCCGACATCTAAGACGATCGACGCTCTCAAAACGATCACACTTCCTGCCGGCGTCGATATCAAGATCAAGGCGTAAGTATTTTTCGAAGAGAGGAGTAATCTGCTCCTCTCTTCGCTCTTTTATTCCACGGTTTTATTAAAACAGTTTTGGGAACATAATTTCGTAATTTTTATAATTTTGTTTTTATGGTAAATTTTCCATACTCATCGGATAGAAGAATAATACCCCCAAGCTCTCAAGATGACCCACCTCCGCCTCACGAAAGGATAAGGGATCTCTTTGCCAATTTTTTTGGATTTTATCCACCCGATTCTGATCGGACGCTTAACTTGAGACAAATCTCTGTAGCTCGCGCACCCTCAGTTCCTCGACAATCTCCTCCTAACACAGATGAAAAGCGAGCTCTCTTTGCCTATACGCCAGAGAAGCTTCAAGAAGCTGTCCAGTGTCAAAATCATACTCTGATATCCCAGGTTGTTGATCATATCAAAAACGGTAATTGGAGCGGTTTGATAGAGGTATACAAGTTAAATCGATCCCCTTTGCTGCTAATGCACAATGTGTTAAAAGCGGCCTTCTATTTCGATAAGATTACAATTGATGAATTGGCCACCGCCTATTTTTTCTTATCTCCGGCTATTGTCAATCAGTCTTATGAGGTTGTTCCTTTTGATCAAATTGCTGATCAAGCGTTTAAGGAGAGATTTGACCTTACTTCTGTTCCGAACAACCTTAAGTTTTGCCTTAGGATGGCGATAAGTGAGATGAATCCTAAACAGCAGTTTCTAGTTCAAGGCTTATTTGATAAAGATCGAGGTAACCTCTGCGCTGGCGCCTGCTTCGATGGGCGAAATGTTGCACTTGCGTCCGCGGCGTTGTGGAGAAGTGACCGATTGGCAAAGGATCATCCACCCCATTTTGTCTTAGGGCTAACGCCCAAAAGGGCGGACATGTATCAACACATGTTAGACCATAAAGGATCCGATATCGCACTTATCGATCCTGATCAAATAGATGCTATACTTCATGGCGTCAAAGCCGAGGGTCTAATTCCCTATATCCATGATGGATTCCATACATTCAAACGTGCAGAGGGAAAAACACTTCACTGGACAGAACTTCTGCAATTAGCCCTTCGCCTTGAAGAGTTCCTAGACACGCTGCCCGCCTTTTCCCCTGGATTTGTCGATTACAGCAACGCTTACCCTAGGTTAAGCGTGCAAGCTACGGTTAATGATCAGGCGCGATTTGTATTAGATACTGCCTCTGCGCTGATTGCAGACGGAGAAGTTTTTGTATATGGAAACATATCGGCGTCAGGGATGATCGCAAAATCGCTCCAAGATGCTGATCAAAGGTTAGGGATGTATAGCAAGTTACCTATCACAGAAAACCGAGGGCGCCTAGCAATTCTAAATCGATTTTTAAATACAATTGGTGAGGAGTTTGAAGTAGTAGGAACAACGGTGTCTCGGGTGGGTAAATCTTAGGTTGCTGACAAAGCTTTCAATTAAAAGCTGCACTCAACACCGAAGACAAAGCCGTAGAGGTAGAGGTTTGTATTGTGACCTCTTGTGTTGGTGATTACCCAGTCATCATCAAGATGATTAAAAATATTAGAGATTACAGGGAACATATTCTGTCCGAAGAAGACCTTCTGCTCCCATCCCGCCTTAAAGCGAAAGAGGCTACGGTCGCAGTTAAAGTGAGAGATATAGCAGAGTCCTAAGGCTGAGGAGATTTCAGCTCTTAAGGCAGTCAACGATCCATCTCCATTTGAAAGCGTATGGTTAAAATTGGTATTATCTACGTCAGAGATTGAATAGGTTATAAAGTGATGTTGGCGATCAAATTCGCCGTATACGATTCCCACATCCGCATTAGCATATATCCCTAAGCCGCAGCAGAAGTTCCAGATCGAGTTAAGACCGGTGACTATGCCAACTCCTTTAAAGTCGCAAACCAGATCACTTGTGGTTCTCATGTTAACCTGAAAGTCAGGATCGTCATACGAGAGGCCTGTTGAATCAATCTCGACGCGCATCTTCTGCAAAATGGAGAGATAGGTAAGGCCTGCATGCGGCTCTAAGATCAGCGAGCAGCCAGCCAAAAAGGAGCGCGATGCGAAGAGGTTGACCTGATCATAGCTCAACTTCCACAAACCGTTAATGGAATTTGAATCATTAGCTCCGCAAATATTTAGTTCCCAGGGCTGTGCATCGAGGAAGGGGGGAGCGGCGTACACCCAGGTGAAGTTAACATTCTCACCTTCGATCTGCTTTTGATTCTCTATATGGTCAGTGACTTGAGAATTGAGATGGGCCCAATTGAGCTGTAGGCTCCAGCTGTCGCAGGGTAGATGGTATCCAAGGCTTACTCGAAAACCGCTCTCCCACTCAAAAGAGACCTCTCGACCCTTACCGATGGCAACGACGTCGTCGATTCGTCTTGCCGTCTCTAACTCTTTCCCTTGTGTTGTCGTGGTGAAGTGGAGGTCATCCTCATAAGGTTTCCAGTAGAGAAACTCCACACCTCCAAAAAGCCGGCAGCAGCCCGGCTCTATGAGTGGGGGATTGACCGCATAGTCGTAACAGCAGTTACAACCAAAACAGCTTGGTTGGTTAGCCTCGAGCTGGGTGGCGGTTAACAGGCAAGTCGTGATTCCTAAAATGACTCTCATTTTATCCATAATCGAACCTCATCAAAAAACTTTGGTTAACATAGGTAATAATAAATTTGAAACGAATATATTTTAAAATATTTTATTTTGATGATATGTAGGTTTTAAGGAGAAAAATATGTGTCTTAAGAAAACTCTTCTTGCGTTAGCCGTTTTGCTTGTGGCTGAAAATTCTCATGCCGGTAGCTGTTATGACTATGCAATCAATCCTCCACTCATAGAGCCGGGCTGTTGCCGGCTTTTTGGAGGTGTAGAGTTTCTCTACTGGAAACCCTATGAGGATGACCTCCACTTCACCACGACAACA
>JAJFMK010000043.1 GCA_021772215.1 Chlamydiota bacterium
AGGTTGAAAATCGAGAATAGGATGGTGGCTTTAAAGCTGTTGCCAGCTCCCGCCCCGGTCTTAGACGCAGATGCCATGTAAAAGACTCAAACTTCAGGCCATTTATGATGAGCATAAATGGCCTGTTTAGCTTCCTTTGCCACTTCCCAAATCTCATTGTTGTTGTTAATGGCAATTAGACTAAGGCGTTGAATTTCGTTGTCGACATCCCTTTTTTGCGGCGTGGGGGTTTTAATACCTAGAAAATCATAGTACATCTTAATATCTTTATTTACAACTACTATCTTGGCGCTGTCATGCACATCGGAGGCATAAATCCCCAAATCAACTGCGGCAGATACATAAGTCCCAGGACCGGGGATGGAAGCCGCTAAGCCAGAACCGATTTCGGCAATTCCCTTAGTCACATTTCCATTGCAAAAGCGATAAATGCCAAGGCCTGTCCCCATAGCTATGCTGACAAAGGGGATATACTTCGCATACATTTTTACTGCATTAACAGCGGCTTTTTTACCCCCGAAATACATGCCTCCTTGCCAAAAGGCTCCACGTGAGATTTTGGCAACAACTTTTACGATGTCCCCGGACATCTCGACTCTATCTAATTTTCGCTTACTCAATTCCAGTACATACTTTTTCAGACGAGTAATCTCAAACCTAGCCAACCTTTTTTGCATTTCATCATGTCTGATCCCCTCGTCAATAATGCAGCTTTTTTTCTTTTCTTCCTCTCTTTGACGCCTTAATTGGTTACATTTTTCTTTAAGCCTGCTATCAGGTTTTAAGTCGCCCATAGGGTCTTTGTCCACAGGGCATAGTCCGTTAGTATGGGAAGCGTAGTTTTCGGCGAGAACTCTTTCCAGCAAATGTTTTTTTTGACATCTTACCGGATCATTCAAAAGACCTTGAGTAAAGAAATCATCGCTACACTCCTCACCACCGCGAGGAACAACATCTTCATCGGTTAAGCAAACAGCATTGCCGTTGATGATAAGAATGGGTTTTTCAAGAAGCTGTGTTTTCAGAGGTAAGTTGCGGTCATAAGCAGGAATAAGCTCTTTATTTTTATTCAGAAGTTCTTGAATTTTCAATACAGCAGCATCGATAGTGGTTTCATTACTTCGGGTTACATTGAGAAGGTATTTATGAATTTTTCTCTGTATTCCATCATGGCTGGTAGTAATCAAGGGAAAGGGGCGAAAGTACTCTTGAAGAGCTAGAGTATAATGATCAGAACTCACGTTTGGACCTCAAAAAAAGAAATTATCCAGTAATACTTTCCTATTCATTCCAAATGCTTGGGCGTATCCACCTGGCAACGTTATGAGCAAAACGACCCAATAAATTAGGGTTGTTTTTTTCAACGTGCTGCATAGCGAAGAAAGTGCACGAACGAAATCCCTCTACCAAAACGCAAGCAGCGGGGAATATGCCCACCTTATGCCAGGTTTGCCAATGAGGATTCCTATCAAATGCTCGATTAAAGAGGAAAAAGAGAGGCATTGCAATAAAAACAGTATCCTGGGCAAGAAGGCACAGATTCACCAAGCCCGGATTTTTCTTTAGATGGGTTCTGACTAAACCCCCAACAGCGACTCTTCGCGCCGAAAAGGAATAGCCATCTTCAGAGGCCGGGAAGCAACTGTTAAGCCCGCGCGGAACTGCATAAAAAAAGATGCCGGAGACAACGGCGGCTCCAACCGCTTCAAGACCAGGCCCCCCATTTTCTTGTTGCAAAAAGGAGACTATCAGTGAGTATGATAGTGAATTTAAATTTGATATTTCCACTATTTTATTAAACCTCTTCCAAGATGATTCGAAATAGCGATATATCAAATAACAATAAATCATGTCAATAATAATCGTAAATGTTCACGGGTACCTAAAATTTCGAGTTGTTAAAAATTAAAATATTGCTATAAATGTTTACATGACTTTCACGTATGAAGAACTTGAGACAGAGCTAGTTAAAACCAAGGCTAAGCTAACAAGCACAGAAGCTAAGCTTGCAGATACAGAAGCCAGGTTGATACAGAGAAAATTCCGAGAAGGGGCAATTTCATTACGCTCCCGCAACGCACGATTTCGACACCAAAAATTGCGTCTTGAGAATCGTTTAGTTGATGGTCTTGCCAACGGGTCTGATGAGCTTTCCGGTCTATGCGAAAGGTTGCTTGACTATATACATAAGCTTTGGACATTCAGCGAGTTTACAAATCCTGAGATCCGACCATGCTGGGGATTCTAACTCATTAGCACCCGTGAACATTTACCCACCGGTAGTTGTGAAGGCCTTTTAGTTAAATATATTAAATAATTAGTAGGAATAAAAAATCATATAGGTTACACTGTTCATAATAAAAATTACAGCATCTAATAATTTTTATAGGAGTTTTATGAGTTCAAAAAATATATTAGCAACAGCCGCTGTAGCAGCCGCAGCCACAGTCTCTCAACCAGTTCAGGCTCAAGAAACCACCCATTATAGGGTGGAACAGGTGGCCGAGAAGGTGATCACAAGAACGGCCTTTGATATAGGTTCTGGGGATGCCAGGATGGTGGTGGCTAATGTGGATGTTTCCACAGACACAATTAAAGAGGTCTTGGCAAAAAAGGCCATCATAGTTGGTCTGAAAAAGAATTCTAATGATGAGGGGTATATTTCCTCAGAAGGTTGCGACAAACTAGTAAGCACACTGAAGGGGATGCAAGAGGAGGCGATTACGCTTGGCTCAGAGCAGATGGTAGCTGTGGGTACTTCAATCTTTAGAACTGCTAAGAATGGGCAAGAGCTTGTAGAAAGGGTTAAGAATGAGTTGGGAATAGAGATTGGTGTTTTGCCGCAGGCGGATGAAGATAGGATCGGTTTTGTAACTGCAAAAGCTGTGAGTGGTTTGAATGAGGAGAATCTTGTTGCGTGGGATTGTGGATCGGGCAGCTTTCAAATATCATCCCTAGAAAATGGCGAGATGGTGGTTTATGGGCCGGAATATAGCCTTGTTCCTGCTCTTAAAGATCTTGCAGAGCTTCGCAATATACCCTTTGATAAAAAAGCCTCTCCGAACCCCATTACCCAAAAAGAAGCAGATCAGCTACGGGATATTATGCTTCCAAAACTCCCGAAGGATAATGAGTGGATCAAACAGACCAAAAAAGAGATTGTCGGAATTGGTAGGTTAAATCCCTTTTCCATTGCCGAGAGAGTTATAGGGCATTCTCCCTATACCCAAGAAGAGGTTGAGGCTGCACTTGGCCAATTAATTGGTATGGATGATAAAGCCCTCCAAGAGAGTCACTATGGTTTCTATGATGCTAAAGAGGCGAGCGAATCTGTCATAGCCCTAATTATTCTCAACACGGTCATGAAGCATTGCGAAATAAAGAAGATTACATTTTCTGAATCTACAGGGGGCTGCGAAGGGTTGCTGATCTCATCCCACTTGTGGCCTAAGTAATGGCCTTATAGCGATAGAGAAGGGCAGGGCGGTTTTTCTGTTCTTCTCGTTTGTTTTTGGTGGGGGCGACGTGGTCCATTTTGGCGACCTTTCTTCAAAATTTCACGTGTTGATTTTGGTGTTGAAGAGCTGTTTTTATCATGTATTATGTATCACTATGATTGTAAGCCTCTTAATTAGTTGTTGTTTGTTCGCTTTCCCCCTAAGTAATGAAACCTTAGATTTAAGGGAGTACTCCTCTACCCCCAATCGTTTTGAGGAGGTTGAGAAGCTCGTCCTTTGCCGGAAGCCAAAAGTCGTGATTTTGACCAAAGCCAAATTATCTGAGGAAGACATCGCCCGCTTTGAGGCTTTGGTGAACCGCAATGACATGAAAGGGACCAAGCTTGTGGGCACCGGAGGCGAGCAAATCGGCTCCCTAATCACCAACTGGCACACCTATAATCTGCAGAAAGAAGCAGCCGGTGAACAACCGCTTGTAATATAATGCACCCCAGAATTTAGACAGGTATATCTGGGAGGAATTGGACTTCTCGTTTAGACTAGAAGGATACAAACAATGGCGAGAAAGAAAATGAGCAGTAAATATTCATCAGCATTTAGATTCAGGGTGGCACTAGCTGCCATGAGAGGGGATAAAACCGTAGCCGATTTATGTCAGGAATTCAGCTTAGTGCCAAGTCAGATATATGCTTGGAAAAAAGAGCTGGAAGAGCGAGGGGTCGAGATTTTTGAGACCAAGAGCCCTGAGAGTGCTCACAAGCAAGAAGTAGAAAAGCTTCATAGTGTGATAGGGAAGCTAAAGGTAGAGAACGATTTTTTAGAGAAAGCGCTTACAAGCTCCCGTTAAAGAGAAGGCAAGCGCTAGTGAGGGTGAAGAGCTCTTTGAATATTGTAAGAAAAGCTAACCTTCTGAATGTGAACAGATCAACACTTTATTATAAGCCGACTAGAGAAGAAGACGTGGATCTGATGAATGAGATTCGCGATCTTTACGAAGAGCGCTGTTATATGGGCTACCGACGGATTACAGAGATGTTGAAGCGAAAAAGGTCGCAGTTGCGGACGACTGCTGGGGAACCGATATCACCTACATTAGAGTCGGCAAAGGCTATGCTTACCTAACAGTTCTGATAGACTGGGTAACTCGCAGGATTATGGGGTGGAGCTTAAGCCCTTTCCTAGAGGCAAGCTCCTGTGTAGAAGCACTAAAGAAAGGCCTAAGAAACGGAGCGCCTAGAATCATTAATTCAGACCAAGGTAGCCAATTTACAAGTACAGCCTGGATAGAAGCCTTAGAGGAGAATGA
>JAJFMK010000044.1 GCA_021772215.1 Chlamydiota bacterium
AGAGGGACTTGCAAAATTGCTTTGCCTGGAAAAAATGGGGATTTTAAAGCATATTTCGAGTGACAGCGAAGCTGCCACGGTCAATTCGACGACGTCGACCCTTGAGGGTCGATTGAGGAGAAGAGACGAAAATAGGCATTAAAAGGGCATTTTTAACGGGCCAATGAGTTTTGCAAGTCCCTCCTTAGCCCTCCTTAAGATCTCCGGTTTGGAACGACAAGCTAGGCTTGTTGAAATCTTACAGGGAAATTGGTCGCTAAAACCTGGCCAGCTTTTAGATCGACTAGTAGAAGAGTTTGGCAGTGACAAAGATGTGGCAGCCCTAATCACCTTAGAAACTAAGAGAGTCGAGCTACTGCTCGATTCAAAGCTTCCTAAAGTTTGGCACCGTTTACAAGATCAAGAGCGTAGAAATTTCTTAACGATGGCTCTATCAAACCCTCAACTCTCAGTCGATGATGCCCTAGATTGCCTCAACGAGGAGACACAAACAAGAACCTCTCCTAACGAAATGCAAAGAGTTATTAAGGTTGCAGAGCCTCTCATAGAGCAAGAGATCTGCAGAGCTGTTACTGCAGAGCTGTTGCTAAAGCAGCTAGCTGAAGAAAACCCCGATCTAGATGCCAATACCCTTCGCTTAAACATTGAAAACAGAACCATCGATATCACACCCGAGCAGCAGATGCTTCTTATGAATCACTATGAGCAGATAGAAAAAACCGTAGCTGATTAAGCCCTATTTAGGGAAAATGCCCTTAATGTATCTCCCCTATCTTCTTCTAACGCTTCTAATCTTTGGGCGTGAGCCTAACCTCGAGCCGATCTATGGCCTAGAGGTCGACCAGAGCTGGCAAGAATCTCCCTGTACAAAAGACCTTAGCGACACGCGTGAGCCGATCTATATGCTTTACAAGAGCAACCTTAAACTAACGCTTCATAACTTCCCAAAAAAGGAGGGCGAAGGAATTCCTCCGAGAGCTCAAGCGGCGCGCTGGAGGGAGCAGTGCGGCGACGGAGAGATCTGGCCGGTTAGTTTTGGCGGCTTTGAGGGGCTGATCTTTGAAGGACCTGAGACATTGGCTCTGGCGCTGCAGCTGGCGCCTTCTGCGGAGCGCAATTTGAGGTATGAAGAGCTCTTCTTGGGGCGCGCTGAGACAAAGCAGCGAATCAGCGATGTGACGATCAAAGTAGTGGGACCACAAAGCCAGCTTAACCTTGAAAAAGAGAAGATCATCAAGATGATGCATAGCCTTCATCTCCTAGAGGAGATCCCGTGAAGAGGCTGTGGCGTTTTTTGGGAAGTATCTGGTTTGCGGTGCCGTTGCTGCTTGTAGCTGCCTCTGTGGTGATTGCCGGCACCTTTATTGAGAGTTCGAGCGGTAGCCATGAGGTGGCCGCTGGCTGGATATATGCCCACCCACTCTTTAACCTTCTTTTGGCACTCTTCTTTGTTAACATCTTGGTCTCAGCGCTCCATAGGTATCCTTGGAAGAGAAGACATGTTCCCTTTTTGTTGACCCATTTGGGCCTTTTAATGGTAATCGGTGGGACGATGACCAAAAACATCTTCGGGCTGCAGGGCCATATGATTTTGCATGAGGGAAGCGGAAGTAATCGCTTGCTCTTGACGGGAACGGAAAATATCCTGTTTCGTTGGCCAAGATCAGAAAACCCCCTAAAGTGGCAGAAAGAGAGCCAGCCAATCAATCGTGCGAGCTATGTCAAGAGCGCCAGCTGCGAGCTGGAGGGGTTCTGTAAGCGTGGCGGCGTAGTTCTTTTTGGCCAGCCGCCAATTCCCCGAGGAGAAAGAGTCCCTCTTCGCTCAGAGTTTGAGGGCTGGATGGGGCAGGTTGATCTTAACGAGGCCCCGCGCACACTCACCTTCGTAAACGACGAGAGACTAATTGCCGTCGGAGAGGTGGAGAGATATGAGACCGACCTAAAACTAGACGCCTACAACGCCTTTGACCGCGGTTTACGCGGCTACAGCGTTGAGGTTGCCATCCCCAAAAGGGTGCTCCTAAGCGCTGAAGAGAGAAGAGAAGCACTTGAGAGCTGGCTGAGCGACAAATTCAAAAGTGAGCCGCTCCTTTCAGGTTTAGATAGCCAACAGATCGTAGCCATGCTTGAAGATTGGCAAGAGGGGTGGCTCTATGCGGGTGAAATAGATGTCACCCTTCCCAAAAACATGGAGCCGCTCTTCAACGCGATGCGCTGGTCCGCCCTTTTGATGCCGGAGGCGTCAAAATTGGAAAATCCTCTTCCCTTTTTACAAGAGAAGGGCTGGCCACTACCTGCCAATTGGGAAGAGATAGATGAGCCTCTCCCCTTTTTGCAGGGGGACATCTATCGACTCGCCCCAGAGCTTCCGCAAATTGAGATCGAGGTACCTAAAGCAACCATGCTCTCCTCACTTTTTCGGCTCCTCAATATCACAATCGATGAGCTTTTAGAACTCTGGCGAGCCGAGCAAACTGAAACCATCTCAATCGAGGCGCCGCTTTCACAGCGCATCAAGCCAGGAGAAGAGGGACCACCGGCCGTTGTCGCCCGGCTAGAAGACAAAAGCGCTATCGCCCTCTCATATGATCCCACAGGTGAGGGAATCGCCTGGCCGGTCCTTAGCGGCAGCAAGCTGATCAGCTTCCAACCAAAAGAGGTCGAGCTGCCCTACCACATCCATCTTCACGAAGCGTTCCAGGAGTTCTATCCCGGCAGCAGCGCTCCCAAAAGCTACCACGCAGCCATCCGCGTCAACGGCCTCCCCTTCCACCTAGAGATGAACCAAGTCTTTGAAGCCGATGACGGCACCCGCTTCTACCTCTCCAGCATCTCCAGTGAGCCGGGAAAAAGAAAAACCGTCCAGCTCATCGTCAACTACGACCCGGTCCGCTATAGCGTCACCTACCCCGGCGCCCTCCTCCTCGCTATCGGCATGGTCTGGATCCTCTTCAAAAGTAAAAAAAAATCTCCAAGCTGATTCTTTGTTTCCCGAGACTTTCACACATCGACATTTAGCTCTATTCAACGCAAAGGCGCAAAGGCGCAAAGGCGCAAAGAAGATCTTTTACCATCCAGGCTTTTGCCTGAAAAAATCGCACACTTCGCCTGCGGCTACGCGGCAGACGAAATCGCATTGGGAAAGCTGGTATGCTAAATGTGTCTTTGCGCCTTTGCGTTGAATACAGCTAAGTGCTACTTACGGGGAATACCACGTCGACATTTATCAACTTTGTCTCTCACGTATTGGCACGTAGATTTATTCAACGAAAAAGGCGCAAAGAATTTCAAAGACCATTCACCATTCTGGCAATACCCTATGAACCTCTATCGCTGAGCCGATAATTCTGCTCGAAATCTCATTTTCCATATGGCTAGTATAGTTCTTTTCTGAAATTTCTTGCAGGATGAAATGAGTTGACGTATCGTCATTGGCAATGCAGCTGTTACTTGCCATTTTTCTTCTTGTTGTTCCTGGGTTAGATGAGGGACGGATTCGGCCGGTTAGTGATGTCGAGTCTGCCAAAGTTTTGCCGCTGGCAAAAGATCCGGCTGTTTGGATCTCTTTGGATGAGTGGAATGGTGAAGCTACCCTCTATGATGGGACTAATTTAAGTGAAGCGTACGCACCTTTTGCTGGGGAGCGTTTCTATTCACCATCGAGCGGTGAGATCTATTTTCCTTCCCTTTTTAAGCTGCAAATTGAGCAGTTCTACACCCAGATGCCCCTCGTCCTGATCTTGATTGGACTCTATCTTCTGTCTGCGCTGTTGAAGGGACGTTTTTTTTGGATTCCTTTTGCGTTTCATACAGCTCTTCTTTTGATGCGGATATACATCTTGGAGAGACCACCTGTGGCGACGATGTATGAGACGCTTCTCTTTGTTCCGTGGATCTCGAGCGCCTTTTCGCTGATTCTAAACAAAAAGCCCCTACGTATCATTGGCGCCCTCCTAGCAGCTGCTCTGCTATATCTGTCGACTTTGGCTGCTCCATACCCTTCCCTTGAAAATATTCAGCCGGTACTTAGATCAAATTTTTGGCTGACGATCCATGTGCAGATGGTTGTGGCAAGCTATGGCCTCTTCATCTTGGCCGGTGTGATGGCGCACCTTTGGTTGTTGAAGGTGAAGAGAGAGCAGCTAATCAAGCCTATGATTGTCACGCTCTATTTGGGTGTCATCTTTTTGATTGTGGGAACGATTTTAGGAGGCATTTGGGCCTCCATGAGCTGGGGCCGCTTTTGGGACTGGGACCCCAAAGAGTCGTGGGCGCTCATCTCATCAGCTACCTATCTTGTCTTGGTCCACCTCTACCGCTTTGGTAAAATTGGCCCCTTTGGGCTCTCAATCGGGGCTATTATTGGGCTCTTATCGATCACCTTCACATGGTATGGTGTCAATTATCTTTTAGGTACAGGACTCCATAGCTACGGCTTCTCCAGCGGAGGGAAAATGTACTATTTGATCTATTTTGGAGCGGAACTGCTCTTTATTTTCGGTTGCCTATTCACTCTCCTTGACGTAAAAGGCCAAATGAAGGATAAACTTCCCCATTAAGAAAGATAAAAATTTTCTAACGAGTTAAACATGAAGCATGTAAAGAGCGAAAGATTAAAGAAATTGGAAACGGAGCTGCGCGATCTTGAGGAGTGGCTCAAGATGGGGCTCGTTCCAAAAAAAGATATTACGAAGCATCAAGAAGAGATCGAGATGGTTCGGCAGAGAATCGAAGAGGAGATGGAGCGGCTCAACTTTTTACGCGAAAGCGGTGAAGGCGAAGAGTATGTCGCTCCCAAGCGCAACGTCGCCCGTTCAAGCTACTCCGATATGCCCTCGATTCCCGACGTCGACATTCAGGATTCGACCCAAGGGGGAGACTCCAATTACGAGCAGGAGTCCTCTCACGGCTTCGAGTCCACGGCAACAGAAACTCAAGATGATGAGACAGCCGCTGCCAACGAAGACTCCAACCACGAAGAGCAGGACACCGACGAAGAGTCCTACTTCTCCGACCGCAACCGCTGGAAGCGCGGCGGCATCATCGACCCCGATGCGGATGAGTGGTGATTATTCCCTCTACATCCATGTCCCCTTTTGCAACAAAAAGTGTCCCTACTGCCACTTTTACGTTTTAAAGCATAGATGCGAGCTAGAGGAGCTTTGGCTAAAGCGCCTTCTCAAAGAGTGGCAAAAGGTCCGTCCCCCAAATAAAAATCTTCTTACACTTTACCTAGGTGGTGGAACGCCCTCCCTGCTCAAAATTGAAAACTTAGAGGCCATTCTCGAAGCGGTTGGAGGATCCCCCCAAGAGATCACCCTCGAAGCCAACCCTGAAGATGTCACATACGAAAAAGCGAAAGCGTGGCAAAAGATGGGTATCAACCGCATCAGCATGGGCGTACAGTCGCTAATAGATAGCGAGCTTATCCAGCTTGGGCGAAGCCACGAGAGCTCAAAAGCAGTGGAGGCGGTCGAAATTTTGAACCGGGCGAACCTCAGCAATATCTCCATCGATCTGATGTATGATCTGCCCAATCAAAATGCGAACTCTTTTAAAAAGAGTTTAGATCTTTTGCAGACTCTTCCGATTACCCACCTCTCCCTCTACAACCTCACCCTAGAGCCAGGCACTCCCTTTGGACGCCAAGAAAAAGAACTCAAAAAAAAGACACCAACAGATGAGGAGAGCCGAGAGCTCTACAAGCTGGCCTGCCAAAAACTGGAGGCTATCGGCTTATTGCGCTATGAGATCTCCGCCTTTTGCAAAGATAATTTACGCTCCCTTCATAACGTCGGCTACTGGGAGGGACGTCCCTTCCTAGGCCTCGGCCCCTCCGCCTTCTCCTATTGGGAGGAAGAGCGGTACCAAAATATCCCCAACCTCCAAAAGTACTTGGAATTGGAGGATCCCATCCATTTTAGAGAGAAGTTACCCCAAGAGGCGGCCACAATCGAGCGTTTTTTGATCGCTTTGAGGCTTAAAGAGGGTGTTTTACTAAACGACTTTGAAAAAAATGTCGCTCCTCTCTTAAATGAGACTAAGGAGCTGCTGGCTCTTTTCGAGCAGCGGGGGTGGATCGAAGCGGCGACAACTTGTCCCCACCTCACCGATGAAGGGCTTCTCTTCTATGATGAGATTGCGGCGGAAATGGTATGTCCCCCCTAGATTGGATAAGGACTCAAGAAAAAGAGATGATCGCCAACACAGAAACGTGGGCGCGCATCAACAGCCACAGCTTCAACCTCCAGGGTCTCTTCGAGATGGAAAAGGCGCTCGTTGAGAGCTTCTCCCCTCACTGCGACGATGTTACTACTCTTGAACTCGATCCAGTCGAAACGTTTGACAAGCGAGGCGAAATCCATACGAAAACCTTAGGAAAGCTGCTCTCCTTTAAAAAGAGACCAAAAGCGAAAAAGCAGCTGCTCTTCGTAGGTCATATGGATACCGTCTACCCTATAGATCACCCTTTTCAGCATGTCATCACAACGCCTGATAAGATTCATGGCCCCGGCACCGCTGACATGAAGGGAGGCCTGGCGATGATCCTCACGCTCATTCAGACTCTCGATGAGGAGACAGGTTTTGAAGTGATCATTACCCCCGATGAGGAGATCGGCTCGCCCGGCTCGACAGCTTATCTTCAAGAGGCGGCAAAGCGAGCTGATATAGGGCTCGTCTTTGAGCCAGCCCTACCCGACGGCTCGATCGTCTCTACAAGACCCGGCAGCGCCACCTACAGAATCGCCTGCCAAGGAATCTCAGCCCACGTCGGCAGAGACCCGGAAAAGGGCCGCAGCGCCATCTATGCCCTCTCAGAGCTTGTCTGCATGATCTACACCCTCAAAAGGGGCCTTATCAATGTAGGCACTATCCATGGCGGTGAAGCGCTCAACAGCATCGCCGACCACTGCCAGATAGGCCTCAACTTCCGCACAGGCGATCTAGAGGAGCTAAAATGGCTCGAAGCAGAGAGTCTCAAACTCTCAAAAGAGATCGAAAAGCGCCATCAGGTCTCCATCAACTGGATATCAAACTCCTTTCGTCCGCCAAAAGGGATTTCAGAAAGGCTCTTCGAAGCTGCCAAAGAGGCAGCAAAAAGCCTCTCGATCCCCATAAATTTCAAGCCAACCGGCGGCGTCTGCGATGGCAACATTCTCTTTGCCTCAGGGCTACCCAACCTCGACACCTTAGGCCCCATCGGCCATCATCTCCACTCTCCTGATGAGTTTTTGGAGGTTCCCTCTCTAATGCAGCGCACCCTTTTAACCAGGGAAATTGTAGAGCTCTTTGACTTTAGCCACAGCAGCTTGAATTAATGGAGCCTGATCGGCATTGATTTTGTTCGTTTTGCAAAAACTTTTTGCATCTGCCCCCTTCTTTACAACCTCTGTGATGTCATGGGTCACAAAGCCGCCTACCTGTTCACCATCATTAAAATTCTGATCAGACAAAAGAGAGTTGACCTGTAAAAATCGCCCCTCTTCTAAAGGATAGACATAAACATTATATGTCTGTTCTCCAGCCTTTAACTGACCACTTTGCACATGATCAGTTCCCTCTTCAGAAAAAAGACAACTCTTCTTTTCACCAGGTGTCAAAAGAATCGAAAAACGAATAGTGCTATCAACTAGAGCAGCCAAAATAGCCACCACATTAGCCTCCTGCTCCTTTTTGCGACTACAGACCCAGAAACGGTAATTTGAACCCATAGTCTGGCCAAGGAGAGCTTCGCAGTTCTGCTGTTTAAATATACGAGTTGCAGCCTCTTGCAACGATTCGGTAACTGTGCGGGCTTTCTTCCATTTGCCTGTTTTTCTCGTATTAAAGGCCCCATCGATCTGGTCGCCCTTTTCCCAAAAATTGGGATCGTAAGTCGTGCCTACAGCGTTTCCCCCTACAGGGATAAAAAACGAGTTTGTTACCATATGTGCTCCTTGTGTCAAGTCTTTCGTTAGGAGCGTCATACTAAGGCAGGGTGAAAATTTGATCAATATTTTTGTCTAACTGTGTCATATAGCATAAGTATGGGAAAACTAGCTGCTGAAGAGCTCTTTGAGGATCCGCGCATCGCCAAGGCGAAAGAGCTGCTTTTGAGCGCGATCGATGAGGCGCAAAAGAAGGTCACGGCCATTAAGGGCCCTGACCCTGAAAGAGTTAAGGAGTATGAGGAGCTTTTAGAGCAGTTCAAAGAGGCAAGGGGAGCGCCGCTTTACTACCCCTACATCGGCAGCGGCCTCGGCAACGGCGCCCTAGTAGAGCTAGCCGACGGCAGTGTCAAATATGATCTCATCTGCGGCATCGGCCCCCACTACTTTGGCCATAGCCACCCGAGGCTCGTCGAGGCGGCGGTTCATAGCGCCATCAGCAACACCATCATGCAGGGCAACCTGCAGCAAAATGTGGAGCCTCTCCATCTAATGCAGAAGCTTAACAAAGCTTCAGGACTGGACCACTGTTTCCTCTCCACCTCGGGCGCCATGGCGACAGAGAATGGGCTCAAAATCGCCTTCAACTACAAAAAGAGCGCCACGCGGCTAATCGCCTTCGAGCGCTGCTTTATGGGCCGAACATTGGCGCTCTCTCATGTGACCGACAAGCCCGCCTTTCGCGTGGGTCTGCCACAGACACTCGATGTAGACTATATCCCCTTCTTCGATTCAAAGAGGCCCAATGAGAGCATAGAAGAGGCCGATAGGGAGCTTAAGAAACTGTTGGCGCGCTACCCCGGCAAACATGCCGCGATGGCCTTTGAGCTGGTTCAGGGCGAGGGAGGCATTCGCCCCGGAAGCCGCCCCTTCTTTGCACAGCTGATGAATACGCTCAAAGAGCATGACGTCCCCATCCTCATCGATGAGGTGCAGACCTTTGGCCGCACCTCAGAGCTCTTCGCCTTTCAGCACTTCGAACTGCAAAATTATGTCGATATCGTCGCTGTGGGTAAGATCTCGCTCGTCTGCGCGACGCTCTTTAGTAAGAGGGTCAGCCCCTCCGCAGGTCTCCTAAGCCAGACCTTCACCGCCAGCTCCTCAGCGATCGAGGCGGCCATCTACCTTATCGACGATCTTCTAAAGGGAGGCTACTTTGGCGATCAGGGGAAAAACATGGCCACCTTTCGCAATATTGAAAAGCGTTTCAAAGAGCTTGAAAAGAGACACCCCGGCGCTATCTGCGGCCCCTACGGCATCGGCGCCATGATCGCCTTCACGCCCTTTGAGGGTGAGCCGCAGACAACCGTTGAGATAGCCAAAGAGCTCTTCGACGCCGGCCTGATCACCTTTATAGCGGGCCAAAATCCAACGCGTATCCGCATGCTAATTCCCGTAGCGATCATCAGTGACAAAGACCTCGACACTGTCTTCGGCATCATCGACCAGGTGATCCAGCGTAAAAAGGAGACCCTGCTGTGAAGGTCTTAAGACAGGCGCGAGTTGATGATCTTGATGACCTCTACCAGCTCTCATTAAGCGCCTCCTTGGGAGTAACCAACCTTCCCCAAAATCTTGATCTTCTCAAAGGTAAGCTCTTGAAAGCCGAAGAGTCCTTCCAAAAGGAGGTGCAGCGCGCCTCCGATGAGATCTACATCTTCTCTTTGGAGGATTTCGAAAGCGGTAAGGTGGTAGGAACGAGCTCGATCATCGCCGCCAGCCCTTCTGGATATCCGATGCCCTACTTCAAGAGAATTTCCGAAAAGAGCGAAGAGCTTGCTATACCTCACCTCAAAGAGATCGACACCCTACAGATTCATCCTCCAAAGAGCCGCCAAAGTGAGCTCTGCGGCCTTTTTCTCGATGCCAATTTTCGCCAGCACGGCGCCGGCAAGCTGCTTTCACTGGGTCGCCTCGCTTATCTCGCTGACCATCTAAAGCGCTTTAAGCAGAATCTCTTTGCCGACCTGCGAGGCGTCATTAACAAAGAGGGTGAATGCCTCTTTTGGAACGCAATTTTACGCTACTTTTGCCCTGTAACCTTCGAAGAGGCGATCCAGCTCTACATTTTCGAGCCGGAGCAGTTTGCTAAAATGTTACCTAAGCATTCGATCTATGTAGCTCTTCTACCAAAAGAGGCTCAGGAGCTTATTGGCGCCGTCCATAAGCATACGAGGCCAGCTCTTGATATGCTCTCAGAGGAGGGCTTCTCCCTTACCAACGAGATCCATCCCCTCGACGGGGGACCGAAGCTGATGGCCAATCTCCGCCAAATTCACTCAATTCAAAACTCCTCTGTCGCCAGAGTTGACAGCTTTGAAGATCTGCCCGATGACGATAGGCTGCTATCAACGACACAAGGGCCTTTTTACGCCTGCCTCGGCAGTATCAAATCGAATGGGGAGGGAAAAGTTCTTCTTCCTCACTTTGCAAAAGAGGCGCTACATATTAAAGAGGGAGATCTAATTCGATATTTATGAAGTCCTACAACCCAGCCACAGGCGATCTGATCTATGAGACGAACGAGACGAGCCCCTCAGAGATCGAAGAGGCGGTCAAAAAGGCTAAAGAGGCGCAAACCTCTTGGTCCAGCCGTTCGATGGTGGAACGCTACCAGATCTTGGAGCGCTACCAGAAAATCCTGATCGACAACAAAGAGACCTTAGCAGAGTTAATTGCCAAAGAGGTTGGCAAGCCGCTTTGGGAGGCCAAAACAGAAGTGGACGCCATGGCGGCAAAGATCCCGATCAGCTTAGAGGCGCATCTGGAGCGCTGTAAAGAGGTAGAGCGAGAGTTACCTGTGGGCCTCTCCACAAAAAGACATCGGCCGCGCGGCGTTGTCGCGGTCTTTGGCCCCTACAACTTCCCCGGCCACCTTCCCAATGGCCATATCGTTCCGGCGCTGCTGGCCGGAAACTGTCTTCTCTTTAAACCGAGCGAGCTGACCCCTCTTGTCGGCAGCCGCATCGTCGAATTTCTCCATGAGGCTGGTGTGCCTAAAGATGTTCTTCAGATCGTTCAAGGCGGCAAAGAGGTGGGCAAAAAGCTTGTAGAGGCCAATCTCGACGGCCTCTTCTTTACAGGAAGCTCGCAAACGGGGCTTGCTTTGCTTGAACAGCTGGCCAGACATCCAGAAAAGATCCTAGCCCTCGAGATGGGTGGTAACAATCCCCTTGTCGTTGGTAATATCAGCGACCTCGATGCCGCCTGCTACAATATCATCCAGTCTGCCTACCTCACCACAGGACAGCGCTGCACGGCAGCCAGAAGACTAATCCTACAAAAAGGATCACAGCCTCTAATCGATCTCCTCGCTGAAAAGATAAAACAGATCAAAATAGGCCCCTACACGGACGAGCCCGAGCCCTTCATGGGACCACTCATCTCCGAAGAGGCAGCCAAAAACATCTTAGAGGGGCAAAAAAAGATGATTGAGGGAGGCGCTAATGCGATAGTCCCTTGCGAGTCAAAAGGGGGCGCCTTTTTAACTTGTGGCCTTGTTAATGTAACTCATATGTCTACACGGGACGATCTCGAACTCTTTGGCCCCCTGCTCCAAGTGATTACTGTCGACTCTCCTGAAGCAGCCATCAAAGAGGCCAATAATACACGTTTTGGCCTCTCGAGCGCGATTCTCACCGACGACGATAGCGAATGGCAGCGCTTCTATGAAGCGAGCAGCGCCGGTATTGTCAACCGCAACGGCCCTACCAATGGCGCTCTCTCCTCCAACCCCTTTGGCGGAACCGGCCTAAGCGGAAATGGCCGCCCTTCGGCCTACTACGCCAGCGACTACTGCAGCTACCCCGTAGCAACCTTAGAAAAGTCGAAGCTGAAGATGCCAAACAAACTCTCACCCGGAGTGCCCTTTGATCAACTTTGATGGCCTCGTCGGTCCCACGCACAACTACGCTGGCCTCTCCTTTGGTAACATCGCCTCAACAGAGCATGGCGAAGAGATCTCCAACCCCAAAGCTGCCGCTCTTCAAGGCCTTCTGAAAATGGAGCTTCTTCTAGACCTCGGTTTCACACAAGGGATCATCCCGCCGCAGCTGCGCCCCGACCTCTACTCACTTCATGATATCGGCTACTCAAATATTGACGAAGCGGACCCCAAACTTCTCGCCGCCCTCTCCTCCTCCTCTTCGATGTGGTGTGCCAACGCTGCTTCTATTTCAGCCTCGAGCGACACTGTCGATGGCAAAGTGCATATCGTCCCCGCCAACCTCCTAACCTTCTTTCACCGCTCGATCGAACCGAAAAAGACGGCCCGCTACCTAAAAGAGATTTTCAATGGAACCCTCTTCACTCACCACCATCCTCTGCCAAGTACGCCCCTCTTCGCCGACGAGGGGTCGGCAAACCAGATCCGCCTCTTTTCCGACGAGCGCGGTATCACTCTATTCGTTCATGGCAAAGCGGGCCGCCTCTACCCCGCCAGACAGACCCTAGAAGCCACCGAAGCACTTATTAGACTCCTTCATCTTAAAGAGGGACAGTTCCTCATCGCCCAGCAGACTGCAGAGGCGATCGACGCCGGCGTCTTTCATAACGACGTCATCGCCATGGGCTGCGGCAACCTTCTTATCGTCCATGAGAAGGCGTACGAAGACCAAGAAGAGCTGCTCGACAACCTCAAAAATCTCTTTCTCCTCACCTGCGGTGAAGAGTTAATCATAAAAGAGATCGCTCAAGAGGAGCTCACCCTCCAACAAGCCGTAAAAAGTTACTTCTTCAATTCACAGCTCCTCAAAAAATCGGAAGGTGACTACATCCTAATTGCTCCGCAAGAGTGTCTCGAGACCCCCCAAACCAACGCCCTCATCGAAATGCTCAT
>JAJFMK010000045.1 GCA_021772215.1 Chlamydiota bacterium
TTAGGGCTGATATCGTAGAGTCCGGGAGGGCTTGAATAGTCCATAAATCAAAGAGGAGTTTAGGGCGCTAAGAGTTAAAAAACAAGGGTATGATGCTTAAGGAGCCACTGAACAATTAGGGTACAGCCGATTTTTTGATGATTTTGTTTTCAGTTCTTTGATTTTATAAATTCGCATACTGTTGACAGTAGGGGGTTTATGAAATTGATCAAATGGGAACAAAAGGGCGAAAAAGCGGCCTTTCGCGAATTGTTCAGTGTCTCCTTAAGACTCCAAGAAATGGGAGAGGTAGAACTCTTTAGCCTCTTTTTGGTTGATATAGCCATTCTTTAAGATGCGATTCACAATCCAACGAAGTTCCTCTTCAGATGGAAGGGGCTGATTGCTGCCTTGAGGCTGCCAAAGCATCGTCTCCAACTTATAGAGAACAATCGAGCGAAGGCGATTGCGAAACTTTGTGGCGGCCTCTTGGTTTTTAAAATGATCACTTCGAATCAGATCTTTAGCGTCAGCCACAGCGTGGTCAAGAAGATGAATCTCTTGCGCCCCTTCGATCATCTCAAAGAGCTTTTCTAGCTGCTCCTCTGCTGAGCCGAGGTTTTTCACAAAGCTATCCTCTTCATAGCCCATGTCGATCCCCTTCTGATCAAGAAAAGAGAGGAACTGAGGAAGGGTAACGGTCTTTTTTTTCATTACATACTTTTCGTGGAGTCCCTCAATCGTTTTGTCGAGGATCGCTTGCTCTGCACGAAGCACCGCTTCAAATTGACTATATAGGGTCCGGTAGTGAATGAAAAACTGTCTGTCACTTCGTTTAGCATGCTCCCCTAAGAGCTGTAAGAGCGGCTCCAGTTTAGGCTTTAAGTGGTTTTCTCTCTCCTCAAGGGCTAAGTTAAGTTCAATTACAAGAGGATGTAGGGTCTGATTCTCCTTTTTTGCTCGAACGGCAAGCGACTCACTACTAAACATCATGAAGGGATGAAAAGGATTTTTGGTGACCTGAGCGATCTCGGTTGGGAGCTGGGGTAGGGGGATTCCTTCCGGTAGTGCATTGGCATTTAAGTCGTTAGCCCAAGCCTTATGGCTTTTCATCAGAACATGAGACGAGGCGATTTTGTTGTTTTCATCCAAGGAGACGTGGCCGATATGGATGCTGTACTGTTCAAAGTGTTCTTGCAGAGCGCGGCGTGCATCGATGGCCGTTTCGATCGGCCTTGAGGTGTAGAGGACCATCTCTTTGAACGGTTTTCGTTTCTCAAGGCTTCGTAAAATGGCCTCTTTATCCCCATTTTTATTGAGTCCAAACTCGATTGCTTTGTCCACGAGTGTCTGATTCCAAAGGAAATAGCGTGGGGCGTTGTAGATGTAGTACTGAAGTTCAGGGTTGATCATGACTAGCTCGTCGGGAGGTAAAAAGCCAAGGCCCTCTTTATTTTGGGCTAAGCTGCTCAAAGGTAGAGATTTTTGCTGATGAACAAGATTGACAATCTCTTCTTGGTCCTTCCCTTGGAATGTCAGCGCATTGGCAATCAATCGGTTGAGCTCACGCAAATTGCTGATCTCCTTCATAATCATCTCTTTAGAGTCGACGGCGATGATGTTGTTGGGTATGAGCCACTGGATGAAACCTGCTTTGGGCTGTGCGATTAACAAAAAGCGGTCAAGCTGGGGGTCGGAGTAGATGCGCAAGATGTAGGGTGTCTGTGTAAAACTTCCCTTTTCATCGATCCAACGCCGTTTTGATATCTCATCGGGAAAGACGTTCTTAGAGGTTTCAATTAAAAATTTAGGATCAAGCCAGTTAAGGTTATCGGGCTTGATATTATGCATCTTTGCATAACTTAAGGTCATGGCGATATCGGACAGCCCGCGCGCAGCGACCATTCGTTGCAGCTCGCTGCGATCGTTTACCGATACGTAGAAGATCGTTCCAAATAGAGTACAGAGGAAAATAGCGATCCCTGTGAATAGAGCAAGAACGTGCCATTTCGATTCGCCTTGCTCTACCTTCAATTTCTCGACGATTGATAACCCTGTCTCTTTAATATGGTCTGAGAATTTTCGCTTGTTTAGTGGTGATTTATCTAACGTATTGATTTCTTGTGGGTTATCGATCTCGTCTATCGTATGGGATTTTGTTTGAAGCTTCTCCTCTTCCTCCTCTTGTTCCGGTTTTGAGAGCTCCTCAAAGCAAATTTGGTAACCCGCCAATGTGATAAGGTCGCCATTTTTTAATGTTTTCGTATGGAAAGGTGAGTCATTAACTCGAAGATGGGGGTCAAAGGCGAGATTTTCAATGCGATAGCGCCCATTTTTGGCATAGAGCGCAAAGTGCTGGGATCTAACTTGCGCTCCCTTAAGGGGTAAGGATACCTTTGACCCAGCAAGCCCGGCAATCAGCCGGCTTTGGTCATAAACAGCGGAAAACTCCTCTCCATCCCCTTCGAGGCTAAGTCGAAACATCGACCTCCAACATCACAACTGGTAAAATAGTTTTTTAATTTCAGGGTTCTATACTCAACCCTAGCCGATTCTATTCTAAACTTTTCCTTTTTATTCGCCACTCTTTATGGTATTATAGAGTAAAACGAGCTCATTTAAGGGGGTAAATGTCCTTCAAAACTATTCTACAGGTTCTCCAGCCCGCCCCCTTCATAGATCCCATTGAAGATAAGCAGACG
This sequence comes from Chlamydiota bacterium, assembly GCA_021772215.1. Lineage (GTDB taxonomy): Bacteria > Chlamydiota > Chlamydiia > Chlamydiales > JAJFMK01 > JAJFMK01. The sequence goes on from JAJFMK010000045.1 coordinate 2,682, forward strand.
GTAGATCGCGACTATAAGAGATGGCGCTGGCGTATCTTCTACTCGATGTTTGTCGGCTACATGCTCTATTACTTTACGCGGATGCATTTCGTATTTGCTATGCCGGGAATGATCGAGGAGCTGGGGTATGAACGCGCACAGCTGGGGATCTTAACCTCTATACTTTCAATCTCTTACGGAGTGAGTAAGTTTGTTAGTGGTATGATTGGTGACCACTCAAATCCGCGCTATATGATGGCCATTGGACTCATAGCGACCGGTATTGTGAGCCTCTTCTTCGGCCTCTCTTCAACTCTTCTCTTTTTCGCCTTATTTACACTGCTAAACGGCCTTTTTCAAGGATTTGGTTGGCCTCCTTGTGCAAGATATTTAACCCACTGGTATTCCCACAATGAGAGGGGAACCTGGTGGTCTTGCTGGAACATCTCCCACAACATTGGTGGGGCTCTGATCCCTATCATCGTCGCTTTTGTCGCCTACTACTATGGTTGGCGTTTCGGTCTCTTTGTACCTGGAGTTCTCTGTATTATAGGAGGGCTCTTTTTGATTAATCGCCTGCGCGATACCCCTCAATCTTTGGGTCTTCCAAGTATTGAGGAGTGGAGAGATGACTACTCCGCCGGCGAAAAGAAGGTAAAGAGCCATGAAGAGAAGGAGCTCTCGACAAAAGAGGCTCTCTTCGAACATGTATTAAAAAATCCCTTTATTTGGCTTTTAGGGATCGCCTATCTATTTATTTATGTGACCAGAGGCGCCTTTAATGGCTGGACACATCTCTTTTTGATTCAGGAGAAGGGGTACGACCAGATTTCTGCAAGCTACTCCATCTTCTTTTTTGAAGCAGGGGGAATTGTTGGCAGCCTCTTTGCCGGCTGGTTTTCTGATCGCTATACCATGGGACGCCGCGGGCCGGTCAACGTCGTCTACGCTCTGGCACTTGTTGGTGCAACGATACTCTTTTGGCTTGTTCCTAATGGTCATCCGATTTTAGACTACATGTCGGTCTCATTAATTGGCTTCCTTGTCTTTGGGCCTCAGATGCTGATCGGCTTGGCTGCTGCGGAGATAGCTCACAAGAAGGCAGCTGCCACAGCCACGGGTTTTTTAGGCCTCATCGCCTACCTGGGTAACTCACTATCCGGTTATCCTTTGGGCAGGATCATTGATGATTGGGGCTGGGAAGGCTTCTTTATTGCTGCCGCTGTCTGCTGCGCTATGGCGACGCTCTTCTTAATCCCAACCTGGGGCGCTACAGCCAGATCGGGTAAGGATCTCGAGACCAAAGCGGCTTAAGCTAACTTAGATATCATATCTTGCTTGGCAATTATTCGCCTGGAAGATTAAGTTAGCCTAATGACTTTATTACCTAATATTACCGAAGACTGTAAGAGAGAGGCTTTGGACCTCTCAACAACCGTTTGTGCGCTTTCTCAGAAACAAAGGTCAATTTTGACCATCTTTAAAGAAGTCACTCAATACTATCACCCCTCACCAGATATAATATCCCCCTTTGACTGGTCCAACTCCCTCTCCCTTTTAAGAAGTTGGGTCGGGAGAACAGCAGATGAAATATTGTCAAATCAGGTTGAAAGAGAAGTCAATAAGCTATTCAAAGAATGCGTCGATTTTTCCCAAGAGGCAGATAGGGTAAATCAAAACCTCCACAAGAAAACGAGCGCTTTTCTTCCCCTTAAAGCTATTCGTTCTGCGATCGAATTAGAAAATCGGTTGACGCAGCAGTGGGAAGAAATTGCTGCTCTGGTACCAAAGATTCTCAATCTTTTAGGCCAGGTCAAACCCTCTTGTCTCGATAGCAAACTAGATGTTTTTCAGTTTGACAGCGAGCTGCAGTGGGAATCATGTGACTACTCCCTCGCCTAAAGGCGAAGGCTTCTAGGGAATGCTCCCAGGCCATCTAGTCCGAGGGCCAAAATATTTCTTGCTGCGTTGAAGTCCCTTGTTGCCATATACCCACATCGAGGGCAGCAATGCATGCGATCCGAGAGCCTCTTCTCTACTCGATGACCACATCTACTGCAATCTTGTGATGTATAGGCAGGGTTCGCTAATCCCAA
>JAJFMK010000046.1 GCA_021772215.1 Chlamydiota bacterium
AGAGAAGGTTGTCTCCAATGTTGGGGTCGATATTCCTGGGCACTGAGAGGTCGATCAACAGCTTTGTCGCGCCGCGCTTAGCGCCGCTGATCAGAGCTTTGGGCGATTTTGTGGCGACGATGATCCAATCAAAACTCTGCCAATGTTGAAGCTTGCTCCATGGCATGAAGCTAAAATCATATTTTTGGCACTTTTGAACGGTTTTCTCATCTGTTCTGTTGCAGAGGGTGATATTCTTGACGCCGCGCTTTTTTAAGAAGGCGCCAACCTTTAAATTGATCTTCGAGGCACCGACGAGAAGTAGGTTGGCAGCTTGAGGCACTTTGAGATGGCGGTAGCCTAAATGGAGAAGAACATCTTCAAGATCGGGGATTCCCTTATCAGTCTTTAGCTTCGAGCGCACCTCTTTGCCCACTTTGAGAGCTTTTTGAAAGGCGAAGTGAATGGGAGAGGGAAGCTTTGCCCACTTGTGTGCATGGCAGTAGGCGGCCTTTACTTGCCCCTGAATCTCGGTTTCGGCCAAGATAGCGCTGTCGAGTCCCGCTGTGACGCGGCAAAGATGTGTCAGACAGTCGAAGCCGAAGTAGCTGTAGAGTTTTTGGTCAAACTCCTCTTCGATGTGATGCCTAAGTACCGATAGAAGATAGCTGTGACTTAAGGTGGGATTTTCGGAGCTAAAGTAGATCTCGGTGCGGTTACAGGTCGACAGAAGAACGAAAGTGTGGTCGCCGTGAATAGAGCAGCCGGCGCCAAAACGTCGCTGACAGACACCTGCCAGCTGCTCTCGCAAAGCAACGCTTGCGAGCTTGTGGTTGATACCAACAACCCCTACGCTTAAGTTTGTCATAAGTTGCCAGTTATACTGAATATGAAAATTTCCCTGCAATCAACTCGTTCAATATGTTAGAAGAAGTTTATGGAAAACATCCCTCTTTATGATCCTTTAAGACGCGAGCCGAGTCCGCTCGATGTCATTTTCAAACCGACAAGCGTCGCTGTTATCGGCGCAAAAGATGACCCTGGAAGTGTTGGCAGAACGGTTGTCAGTAATTTGCTGGCCAGCTTCGAAGGCAAGATCTATCCGGTCAATCCAAAGCGTCAGGAGGTGTTAGGTCTTAAGTGTTACCCTTCTGTTGAAGCGATTGGTGAGCCTGTTGATCTCGCTGTGATTGCCACGCCTGCGGCGACTGTGTTGAATGTGGTTAAATCGTGCGCTCGGGCCAAGGTTGGAGGATTGATCGTTCTCTCAGCCGGCTTTAAAGAGCTAGGAGAAGAGGGGCTCAAATTAGAACAGGAACTTGTTGAGGCGGCCCGAGCTGCTAAGATGCCCCTGATAGGCCCGAACTGTCTTGGGGTTGCTAATCCACTATTTGGTCTGAACGCCACCTTTGCCAAAGGAGAGCCTTTTTCCGGAGATATCGCCTTTATCAGCCAGTCGGGAGCGATGTGTACTGCCGTTTTAGACTGGAGTTTGCAAGAGGGAGTTGGCTTCTCCAGCTTCGTCTCGATCGGCTCGATGGCTGATGTCGGCTGGGGCGATCTGATTCGCTATTTCGGGCGGGACGGCAAGACAAAAAGCGTTCTTCTCTATATGGAGACCGTCGGCGAGGCGAGGCGCTTTCTCTCGGCAGCGCGTGAGGTGGCGCTTGGCAAGCCGATTATTGTGATCAAAGGCGGCAAGACAGAAGAGAGCGCAAGAGCGTGCGCCTCACATACCGGCTCTTTAGCTGGCAGTGACCGGGTCTTCAATGCAGCCCTCAAACGCTGCGGCGTTATGCGTGTCGACACGATTGGCGAGCTGTTCGGTTTAGCGCAGGCGCTCGCCTTCCAGCCAAGGCCCAAAGGTCCTAACCTCTCCATCGTCACCAACGCCGGTGGGCCAAGCGTTTTGGCGACCGATGCGCTCGTGTTAGAGGGAGGGCGCGTCGCCGACCTCTCCGAAGAGACGATGGAGACGCTCAACGCCCTTCTTCCGGACGCCTGGAGCCACGCCAATCCTGTCGATATCTTAGGAGATGCAAAGAGAGGGCGCTACGTCGAAGTTGTCGACCTTCTGATGAATGATGAGGATAACAATGGTGTCCTTGTGATCTTAACGCCGCAAGATATGACCGATCCTTTGGGCACTGCGACTGATTTGCGTCATTTAAGTAAAAGCGATAAGCCTCTTCTCACCTCCTGGATGGGCGGCGGCGCGGTCGAGAGCAGCCGTCATCTCCTCTCACAATCGAAAATCCCCAACTACCCCTACCCTGATGAGGCGGCGAAGATCTTCTCGAAGATGTGGCGCTATCAGGAGAACCTTAACCTCCTCTATGAAACGCCGACCGCGAACGCTCTCGAGCAGCACCCTGAACGACTTTTGGAGGCAAAAGAGAGAGGTGAAGAGCTAATTAACCGCGTTTTAGCGGAAGGAAGAACACTATTAGATGAGTGGGAGTCTAAAGAGCTGCTTGCGCTCTGGGGTATCCCCGTTGTCATCACCAAACCGGCAAAAACGCCCGAAGAAGCTGTGAAACGTGCGGAAGAGATCGGCTACCCATCTTGCGTTAAGCTGCTCTCTCACACTATCACTCACAAAACCGACGTGGGAGGCGTCAAGCTCAATTTAAATGACGCTGAAGAGGTTTACGACGCCTTTATGCAGATCCAAAATAGCGTGCCGGCTGAAGATTTCTTAGGAGTCACCGTCCAGAAGATGGTTAAGCTCAAAGGCTACGAATTGATTATGGGCTCCAGCCACGATGTGCAGTTTGGACCGATTCTTCTTTTTGGTACGGGAGGAAGTTTAGTCGAAGTCTTCAAAGATACTAGCCTCTCTTTGCCGCCGCTAAACAGCACTCTTGCAGAGATGATGCTTAAAGAGACAAAGATCTACACAGCGCTTGAGGGCTTCCGCGGCGAAAAGCGGGTCGATCTGCCGCAGCTTTCTGAGATGATGGTGCGCTTTTCCGATATGATATTGGCTCACCCGCGGATCAAAGAGAGCGATATCAACCCTTTAATCGTCTCGCACGAAGGCATCACAGCTCTCGATGCCCGCGTTGTGCTCTTCTCAGAAGAGGAGCCACTAATACAGTCAGCAATCCGTCCCTATCCCTACCACTACTCCTGGAAGAAGAGGTTAAAAAATGGCGAAGATGTTCAGATCCGCCCCATCCGTCCTGAAGATGAGCCGGCTTTAGTCGCCTATCACCAAAAGCTCTCTGAAGAGAGTATCAAGCAGCGCTTTTTAGAGCCTGTCTCGTTAGAAAAGCGAGTCTCACATGAGAGGCTCATCGGTATCTGCTGCAACGACTATGACCGCGAATGGGCCCTCGTCGTTGAAAAAGATGAGGAGATCATCGGCGTCGCTCGCATCACCAGACTCCTCGATGAGAAGAAAGCGCGCCTAAAAATGATGGTTCTCGATAGCTATCAGGGCCAAGGTTTGGGCCGCCTACTCCTCGAAAAGCTAATATTCGTTGCCAAAAGCGAAGGCGTCAAAGAGATCGATGCGATCGCCCTCGCTGAAAACCGCGCCATGGCAAAGCTTGCCAAGGATCTTGGCTTCGAGCGCAATGAGAGAGAGGGTGATCTGGTCACCTACCACCTTTCCTGTTGACTCGCGCCCTTTCACAGAACTTTTCTATTCTTTAGATTGATAGAGAGGATCTGGTTGAGGTATTTTGTTGTATCAATGATGAGACCAGAGTCAAGGCAGCCTCCAGTTACGTCTCCTCTAAGGGAGCCACTGATCAATTCGTGCAGGCCGCTTTTTCGCCCTTTTGTTCCCATTTGGTCAATTTCATAAACCCCCTATTGTCAACAGTATGCGAATTTATAAAATCAACCAACTGAAAACAATAACATCAAAAAGTCGGCTGTATCCTAACTGTTCAGTGTCTCCTTAAAGCTTTCTTGCATGGGGAGATAAGCTTTTTACTCTTATAGATCATTACAAATGGATCTTAAAACAGTCATTTCTCCTTTTTTTTTGTTAATTACTATCTTATTATATAAAAATAAATTACAAACAGTTTGTTAAGTTATTATTAAATTAATTTTATACTAATAAAAAATAGATATTTGTTGTAATATAGAGATTGAGGGAGGTGGTTATGTCTGGATTAAATCCATTAGGGCACGATTTAACTCAACCAGACCCGACTGTTACTCAATTCGCTCCTCAGCTTGATCGATTTGCGTCTATTAGAACTACTGAAGAGCTAATTACTGCATTGGAAAAAAGTAATGATAGTGCTGTTAGTGAAATTTTTTCAGATGATAATATAAAAATGTTAGGTGAAATATCCAATAATTCTGAAAAACTATCACTAATTTCAATTCTGTTGAGAATGAATCTTCCTTTAAAAAAAAGGACTGCTTCCCAAACATCCATTATTGATAAGGTCAATGGGTTTGTTTCCGACAAAGGTGGGAAGATAGTACCGGTACTTCAAGAGAATATCCTATTTGATGAGGTGGTTGAAGAGATGCTATCTGCGATTTTTCCCAAAGATGATGAGGTTTCTGGAAAGAGTAAAGATGGCAGTAGCAGCAGTAATAAAATCTCTCAGATTAAGAATAATATTTCAAAAACAGCAGATGAAATGAAAAAAAAGCCTTGGGATAAAACTAAGCCTAGGTTTGAAGAAAGACGGTTAAGAGGAAGAACTGTAAAGATTGTTAGTAGGGCTGTTGTGGAGAATCAGCCTCAAATAGCTTATGGAGGAAACAGTGCAGCATTGAGTGGGGGTGAATTTAGGCCTATTGAAGATTTAGATATAGATCACATGGATCCTTGGTCAAAAATTGCTGGGAGGGTCATTGAATTTTTAAGCTTTACTGATAAATTAACTGCTCAGCATCGCCTTATCATTCACGCTCAACTTGAAAAGGAATATCCTGACTGTTTTATGAAGGAGGGGGATAGTCTGGTGGCCACACAATATTTACAAAAGTGCCTCTACCACTATCCAAGTAATTTATCAGCCCTTGCTCACCGCGATAATACACAAAAAAATAATCAAGAGGCTGTAGGATGGTTAAATAGTACGTGTGGGTTGGAACTTTTCAACATGGTTAGAATAGGCACTCATGACGTCAATAATCCTGATGAAGTTCTCGATAAAACAGGCTTTATTATTGTCGTTTCTAGTGATAAAAATATGATAGAATCAGATTTTTTAGGGAAGGGGTTAGCAACAATTTATACTGAGTATGAAAAAAGGAGGCTCCAAAGAATTTTACCTGGATTGCAAAACATCAGAGTGCTCTACCAAAAAGTTATCCATTTATCTCAGCTGCTTGAATTAGTGAAAGGTACTGAAGTGGGAGATAGTGAACGGCAACAATTAAATGAACGGTTTAATCATGCTGTAGAGAAAATGCTTAAGAAACAACAGAAATATTGCCACGAAGTGATAGACGATTTAAATGAGCTTTTAGTTTCTGTTGGTAAACCAGTGCAGTCTAAATCTCCGGCACGTTCTCAAACTTCTTCAGAACAAGCATTAGTCGTTAAAATTGCTGAAAAGAAATTACAACTCCAATTAATGAGAAAAAAGATTGAACAATCGGAAAATGCAGTTAGTGATAAGAATGCTGAAATAGCAGATTTAAAGGCTCAAATAGCTCAATTACAAAATCCTCATACAGTTGCAAATTCAGAGGTAAAAAATAAAGAATCATAGACGATGTTGAGTTTGATAAAAATAACGATACTAGCTTTAATTAAAATAATTAATGATGGATAGAGCGCGAGATGCTAATTTGTTCATGTGTAACGTTGTTTTAATAGATTTTCTACAAGCTTTTTCTTGTAATATTTGTTGTGAGTGTTAATATGAATCTTTTGTTAGTATAGAAAATACCAAACAAGACTGTGTAATGTTTTTGTGTGATAACTGTTAAAGTAAAAGGTGATAAATATGTCAATATCCAATTTTGATGAAATAAAGCGTGAGCTTTATGAGAGAATGCGGAAAGATCCAAATGCAAAAGAGGAAATAAAAAAAGAAACTAGGCAAATGGCGCGCGAAATTGAGGAATTGAAACAAAAAAGTAAAGCTCTCAACTCCATTAAAAAGGGTAAGAATCTCGAAATCAAGAAATTGAAAAATCAGTTAAGTCAATTGGTTAAAAATTCTAAAACTGCCGGAAATCAAGTTGATCAGTTGCAGGTTGTTGAAGATTTAAAGACGAAGGAGAGAGAATAAGTAGCTGGGAAGAAACATTTGTGGGAGATAGTGAACGGCAACAATTAAATGAAAGGTTTAATCATGCTGTAGATAAACTGCTTAAAAAACTACAAAAATATTGCCACGAAGTGATAGACGATTTAAATGAGCTTTTAGTTTCTGTTGGTAAACCAGTGCAACCTAAATCTCCGGCACGTTCTCAAACTTCATCTGCAGAAAAAGCGACCGATGAGAATGCTTATCTCTTTGCTTCTTTCAAGGCGCTGACAACATCAGATAAGCAAATCACCGATGAGAAGTCTAAGCTATTTTCCCAGCTAAAAAGGGAGTGGGATGCAGAGATATCTGCTCTTCGCGAAGTCGATACTCTTCAAATGTTCGCTCATTTAAATAGGGTCGAGACAGAAATTGATTCCTGGGGTGAAACAGAAAAGGCACACCAAAAGAGATGCACGATTCGTGAGGCGCGCCGTCTGCTACAGGTAATGAACCATATTGGCGATAATGAGTTTACAGAGAGTTGAGGGCTTACCGCACTTATTGAGATCTCGTCCGCTCTATGCCTTTGAGGTGAATCAAGTGGTCAATCGGGTCTCTAGACAGGGAGGCCTCTTAACAAAAGAAGAGGTGCAGTTGATTGGGTTGTCTGCAGAAATATATGCAAATTGACCTGATGTAACTTCTCCTTACCGGTAGTTCCTTTTTAGACCCATATTTTGTCCCTATTTACATGAATATGTCGCTAACCTTCTTGATAACTAGTCTTAGGGGTAGGTTATAGCTTGCAACTCAAGAATTTAATCCAAGAGGCAGGGCTGAGTTGCTTGAGTAGATATATCCCTTTTCATTTAGCTGCAACTCTCCTCGATAGGGTTGGTTATATCTACTAGCCTCTGTTGGGGTCCGTTGGGGCAGCATGTTAAGTTTTTTTGATATGGTTTTAAATAAAAAAATCGCTTAATAGTTATTTTATGTTTTTAATTATATGTTAATATAATGTTTAATTATTAAGTGATTTGAGCGGTGTGTGTAAAAAGGTATATTTGACTACTATGATCAATCTGATGTATTCCTTGTTGGAGAATGGTCATAGAATCACTTTTTGAATTTTGCCCCATGTAACTAGAGGGAATCTTTATGTCAGTAACAAACATAGGAGGTGAAGGCTCTGGGGCTCGTATTCCTGTGGAGCGATCAACGGAGCCAACACAACCTGGAGTTGACTCCAGCTCCCAAAGAATTGAGCAGCCTGTTCTCAGCATCATTAAAGCTTCACAGGCTTCAAGAAGTGCGAGGTTAGAAAAACTTGGCCCATTGTTAGCTAAAAAAATATCAGCTTTTGAGCAAAGTCTTTTTGAATTAGGGGGCCTTGCTTTAGAGTATGCTACTTTAAGGTCTGAGCTATATGTCATCGAGATACAGCTCTCTTCGGATGAAGACGATTCAGGGTCTTCCGAGGATGCTCCCAAGGTCTCAGAAGAGCAAGTGTCTTTTTTAGAAAGAAAAGTGGATGAGTCTCAGGGAGCAATGACCACATTCATTGAAAAACTAATATCCAGCAATGAAGGCCTACATCTCGATAAAGAAATCTTTTCCGATTACTGGAGGCTCTATAGTACAGGTAAGAGTGAACGGACACTTTCGTTAGCCTTTACAAAAGAACAAATGATGAATAGGTGTGTGAACAAAATGATATATTTAGCCAGTACCAAGCAAGTTGTTGAGGAGAATAAAGCATTTATTTTCACTAACTTCTTTAAAGGTGACACCACGCAACTCAGCCAATCAAATATAGATATACTGCTCGATCTTGAGGGCTCTGAAACCCATCATTTAGGTAAGGCTCCTGTTAAGGTCTCATTTTTTTCAGGAGCTGCTCTCCTGTTTAGTATTTTTCTTAAACCCCGAGATGCTAGCATTGATAGAAAGGTAATAGACCTATTTAAAGATATTAATGAATTGCCTAAAGAACAAAAGTCGATAGACGTTGATCTGCCTACTTATCAAATTGTCAACCTAACTTCTAGAGGCCAATCTATTAGCATATGGGAGTTTGTTGAGGGAAAAAAGCTTGAAGGGATAGATGCTAGCCATGCCATCGGAAACCTTCCCCTATCTTCAGAAAGAGAGATTTTACACAATCAGCTTTTGAGGCTGGAAACGATCTGCAATTATATTAATATAAGTGATTTAACAATGGACAACCTCATCTTCCAAAACCTGGGCAAAGAGAACCCTCGAATTATTCCTATCGACCTAGAAAGTATACAGCCAGGCAAAGATACCGGATTGTACTCTAAAGAGCCATCCTACCCTCCACTTACAGTATCTGAAATAAACTTGTTAAAAACATTTAAAGAGTCTGTTGGGGATACGCCCTACCGTTTTGTGCCAATTCCCACCTCCCATTTTTTAGGGAGCCTTAGCTCTTTTAGCTCGTTCGTAAAAGTTGCGGCTTCAGTGTTGAGTTCAATTGAAAAGAGTAACTTTCAAATTAACGTTTCGAAAGAGAGGCTAGAATGGCTTGTCTTGGAAGACTTTATTAATAATGATGTACCCTATTTGACAGAATATAGATCTAAAATTTATTATGGATCATGTACTATTGATGAAAACATGATAGCTGTGAGGCAATAAAATATGTCAGTAGGTGGAGTTGATCGTGATCACCAATTTTACATCACAGTGCGTACGTTAGAAGAGGAAGCATCGACTTTTGCATTAGAAAAAGCCAATAGTTGCCCACTTCCTAAGTATCCGCATGCAAAAGCAATAAGGATATGCGCTCAAATAGAGAGAGATTTCAACTCAAAATTGAAAGATAAATTTGAATCTGATAATTACTTTTCCCTTATCCTTAATCTGACCTTAAGTGAAAGGGCGCCAAAGATTTTTTTTAAAATCCAAAATGCAGTAGAGAATATTCTGAGAAGTCGCCTTAAAGAAAGTAGCACGCTTGATTAAGCATGCCTTTATCTTTTTCGCTGTTTAAGTAGTTGTTAGATTGACAGAAGAGGAATATGCCGATGAGCTGTGAAACAGTAAACGTTACTAATTATCCGCCTATTCTTAATAGTGTCACATCCATGTCTGGACTCATTGAAGAGCCTCTTATGTTTCAGATTATCGATCAGCTGGCACATGAAAAGCTCATTTCAGAGAAGTTGCAGACTGAGGCAAAGGATCCTCTCTCTCGGCTCTATGTTAAGGCGCTGACAACATCAGATAAGCAAATCACCGATGAGAAGTCTAAGCTGTTTTCCCAGCTAAAAAGAGAGTGGGATGCAGAGATAGCTGCTCTTCGCGAAGTCGATACTCTTCAAATGTTCGCTCATTTAAATAGGGTCGAGACAGAAATTGATTCCTGGGGTGAAACAGAAGAGGCACATCAAAAGAGATGCACGATTCGTGAGGCGCGCCGTCTGCTACAGGTAATGGACTATATTGGTAATAATGAGCTTACATAGATTTGAGGGCTTACCGCACTTATTGAGATCTCGTCCGCTCTATGCCTTTGAGGTGAATCAAGTGGTCAATCGGATCTCTAGACAGGGAGGCCTCTTAACAAAAGAAGAGGTGCAGTTGACCTGTTCTTTGATTCGAGATTTTCAGCTCTTAAGGCAAAGCGCTCAAGAGCTTCGCGGTTTAGATCCTGAAGGGATATCTCAACGGCAGCCAAGAAGGCAAGAGTGGGGTGAAATCATTACCCGTGGCTATCAACAGGTTGTACTATTGCTGGCCAGTGGAACTGTCGCATCGGATCTCTCCCCTTGGCCTCTGCAGGTTGCAACTGTTGCAGCAGGAATTTTCGGCTGCCGGCAGATTGGAAGTTCATTAGGAGAGAATCGCTACCGAGCTCTCAATTCGAAATATGGGCCTCTTTCAACAGTAGTTGGAGCGATCTCTGCTCTTTTTGGGGATGCCAAAGCGGAAGAGGAACGTAGGTTTGAGGAGGCGGCTTTACGGTATCAAGAACAGTATCGAACCTTCGTCACCACTCACAGCTCCTCCTATGGCAATCTTAAGAGTCGACTAATTGATGTCCGTACGTCTATGGTTCACATGAAACCCTCAGAAAAAACAATCACCATTAACTTTAGTATTGATGCTCTAAAAGATGCAATTGAAGAGATCTGTTTAGTTATTCAATTGACAGAAGAGGAGATTTCTGTATAGAATAAACTCCTATTTATGGTTACAAATTTAAATCCTAATCCAGTCCAACTTCTTAGCCGGTTTCAAGCTGTAGGAAGTCCGTATGGGGTAAGAGACACTTTAACTGATCTTGCAGCAGCAGCGGTTTCTAAACTGCAAATTCAAATGAATGTAGAGACTGCTAAAAAATGTTATACCGATTTACGGAAGCTTCAAGATGATATTTCAACACTACTTTTTCTAGATAAGAAGTTTTTGACGATTGATCAAGACTTTCCTTTAGAGAAGAGGGCTCTTTTGATCAGAGCGGCATGTCGAGTTGTGGGGCTAGCTGCAGCTATTTTTGCCTATAGAGTCTCTTTTTGGGTCGCTCTTTCTATCTTTGTAGTCACCGTAGTCTCCACCCACATACATGGTCGAAATAAATATCTTGGTAACTCTCCCATGCTTTGGGCTGCTGCCAGCGCCCTTCTTTTTAATCAAGAAGATGAGATCAAAAAGAACGCTCAAAAGGAGCTGGATTGTCGAATAGAAGATTATAAAGTCGAAATTCAAAGGCTAAAAGAGGCGTTTGGTCAAGATTACGAAAAAATTCAAGATCACTTAAATAAATTAAGTGGGAATCTTTCCGAGATTTTTCCTCGTGATCGTCATCAAGAGGGTCTTATCGCCCTTAACACCTTCAGTAAGGTGATTTCCTTGATGGAGCTGATCGCTCCAAAAGAGAAATCTGATGAGTAACCCCGTAATTGATATAACGAATTATCAGCCTATTCTCAATAGTGTCTCATCCACGTCTGGACTCATTGAGGAGCCTCTGATGTTTCAGATTATCGATCAGTTTGCTAGAGAAAAGTTGATTACAGAGACATTACAAAAAGA
>JAJFMK010000047.1 GCA_021772215.1 Chlamydiota bacterium
GCCAAAGTGCACGGAAAATATGGGGAATTTTTGCTGAGTAAGGGAGAAAAGCAGTTACTAGCAGCTGCAAAATTTGGGTATGGATCAGGAGAAGCCCAATCTTCAACTCATACGGCTTCCACATCCCAAGTAAGTGGGTCAACATCATCAGCGTCAGGAATACCCACAATGGCCTTTGGTCCAGCTGAATGGGAGAAGTACTTTGGAAAGGTGGATCCAGCGTCTCCCCTGCCTGCAGATATCGAGGAGATCTTAAATAGTCCCTGCCACTACTGGCCTGAGAAAAAGGTGCGCGAGACACATCTCCTTTTTTACGTGCCAAGCCAGGTAAATGGCCAACCATTGACTTTAGATCGCTTAGGAGACCTCATCCAAAACCCGAAGGGCGGGGGTAAAAGGACAAAATACGGATTTTATAAAGATGAAATTAAGAAATCCTATGGATCAAAGGTGATAGAGGCACATTGGGTGCTGATGACGCGGGATGTGGTACCTGGGAGTCGAAATAAGTCCTATAAGGATCAATGCGCATTAGCTAAGGGGGGAAATGAACCCCCACATTTGCTGGAGGCGGCAGTTGGGATCTTGATGCATCATGCGAGAAGTGGTGAGAGACTGTTAATTGACGATCCTTTAACCCACACCCGATGCCAGGAGGAAGTTGAGGGTTATCAGACAACTGTAGGCGCCCAGTCCCTCGCTGAACTCGACCTCTGCCTAAGCGTGGACGACGAAGACTTCTTCGGCCTAGCCTTCGCGCGGAATCTTTGAATGTTGGCAGCGCCGTAAGGCGCAAAATCGAAGAAATGCCAAAAGCATTAGGGCATAAGGGAAACGAATCGCACAAATAGCCAAGGGATCCCGAAGAGGCCCCTTTTTAAATTGAGGCAGGCGATAGTGCCGGTTTTGAGGTACAACTTCATCTGGCACTGAAGGGGCTGCATTTTTTCACTTAGCTATCTGAGAAATGGGTTAGTTTTGCATCAAATAATAGTTTTGTAAGCTGCTTTGTGGTTATATTTTTTTTATGGACTTTATTGGGAATCAGGCGCCGCAGATTGAGGAGATGCTCAAAACTTTGGGCATCGATTCCGTTGATGATCTGCTAAGAGATATTCCGGAACGACTTCTTTTGCAGAGGCCTTTAGTTGATGATGGGATCTCGGAATATGAGGGGCTCAAAGAGATGGAGACGCTAGCAAAGAAGAACCATTTTTTAGAGTATGACTGCTATCTTGGTGCGGGCGCTTATGATCACTATATTCCTGCTGTTGTTGGCTCGATTACACAGAAGGCGCAGTTTTTAACATCATATACCCCTTATCAGGCTGAAGCCTCTCAGGGGTATCTACAGGCCATTTTTGAGTTTCAGACATTGATGAGTCGGCTTACCGGCCTTGATGTGACAAACGCCTCAGTTTATGACGGCGGCTCCGCCTGCGCCGAGGCTGTTTTAATGGCTTTAAGAATACAAAAAGGGCGAAATCGTATTCTTATCTCTGGGAGTCTCAACCCGCGCTACCGTGCGGTAGTCGACCTCTACTGTACCGAGTCAGGAGCAACGTTAGAGACGATCTCCTCTGAAGTAGATCCCCAATTTGATGAGAATATCGCAGCGATTTTGCTGCCCTACCCCAACTACTTTGGGCAAATTGAACTCTACGAAGAGCTAGTTCAAGAGGCGAAAAAATGCGGCGCTTTAGTTGTTTTACAGGCCAATCCACTGATCTTTGGCCTCTTTAAGAGCGCCGGTGAGCTCGGCGCCGACATCGCCTGCGGCGATGCGCAGAGCTTAGGGGTACCTTTAAGCTTTGGGGGACCCTATGTGGGCTATCTATCCTGCAAACAGGAGTATATTCGTCATATTCCCGGGCGCCTAGTCGGCGAGACTAAGAATGCCAAAGGCGAACGTGCGTTTTGCCTCACTTTGCAAACAAGGGAGCAGCATATCCGCCGCGGCAAAGCGACCTCCAACATCTGCACAAACCAGGCGTTGGCTGCCCTGGCTGTGCTCGTTACCCTTCTTTGGTATGGCAAGGAGGGTCTTCCAAAGCTAACACTCACCAACTACCGCCGCGCTAACTACCTTAAAGAGCAGCTTAAAGCTTTGGGTTATGAGGTGATGAAAGGCGAGACCTTCAATGAGTTTGTCTTTAAATTAAAGCGGCCTATGGAAGAGGTTTTCTCAAAGGCGCGAGAGGCAAAAATTATACCTGGCATCGATTTGGGAAAAGAATTCCCCAAATTCAAGGATCACCTATTGGCAGCTGTCACAGAGAAGAAGAGTTTAGAGCAGCTAGACGCTTACGTCGCCCTCATGCGTTTGCTTCTGTAGCCGTTTTTTCAGTTCAAACCGTAGAGGGTAGCCTTTAAGTGGCCAGATTTTGCGGAACTGATTTTCTAAATAGCGCTTGTAGCTGCCGAGCATCAGGTCAGGGTAGTTGGTAAAGAGGAGGAAGGTGGGTGGGTTGGTCTCGATCTGTGTCATGTAGTAGACGCGCAATCTTTTGCCACGAATCATCGGCGGATGGTTTCTCTGCATCGCCCCCTCCATGAAGCGGTTGAGGGCGTTGGTAGTGATCCGCTCATTTGCGCCGAGGGTCTCTTTAACAAGGGCAAAGACCTTCTCGAGGTTTCTACCTGTTAAGGCGCTGATGAAAATCTTGGGGCAATATTGCAAAAACGGCGCATCTTCGCCGATTCCCTTCTCATAGTGCTCCATCCGGACTCCCTCATTGAGGTCCCACTTATTGATCAAAAGAATGCAGGGTTTGCCGCTCTCTTCGATATGGTTGAGTATGCGCTTTTCCTGCTTAGTGAGCCCCTCAACAACGTCGATCATCATCAAGCAAATGTCACAGCGGTTGATGGCTCTTTCGGAGCGGATGGCGGCAAACTTGTCGACCACCTCCTTTTCAGCGCGATCGCGGCGGATTCCTGCGGTGTCGATCAACATATAGGGGGTCTCATCGTAGATGATCGGGATATCGATGCTGTCGCGTGTGGTGCCGGGGATGGGGCTGACGATGCAGCGCTCATCGCCAAGTAATTTATTGATTAAAGAGGACTTTCCGACGTTGGGTCGGCCTACAATGGCCACTTTGCTCCCCAGATATTCCTCTTCGCCATCGAGGGGAGGAAGACGTTCAAGGGCGCTATCGAGCATTTCAGAAATATTGTTGCCATGGGTGGCGCTAACAGCGACTATCTCGCTAAAGCCCAGGGAGTAATAGGGAGCTAAAACCTCTAGCTGGTTATAATTGTCGACCTTGTTGACCGCCAGAGTGACCGGCTTTTTAGTGCGATGAAGGATCTTGGCCACCTCCTCGTCGAGCAGAGTCATTCCAGAGCGCGAGTCAACAACGAAGATTAAGCTATCCGCTTCCTCAATTGCAATCTCCGCCTGCTGTTTGATCGCCTCATTGAAAAGAGCTTCGGAGCCACGGTGGATTCCGCCGGTATCAATGGCGGTAAACATTCGGCCAAAGTGTTCAGTTTCAGCATATAAGCGATCGCGCGTGACCCCTTCCGCCTCGTCGACAATGGCGATACGCCGGCCGACAACGCGGTTAAAAATCGCACTTTTCCCCACATTGGGTCGTCCAACAATAGCTATTTTTGCTCGTCTCATGGCAAGGATTATATCTGATAATTTCTTAAATTTCTAGAAGGGATTAATCCCTTTTAACAATTATTTTATGTGAGCTGTAAAAGCTTAAGCCTAGTACTACTTTCTACTAACCCTATGACTCCTTAAGAGGAGCTAGGAGAGAGAGGCGTTATCGCCTGCTTTGGTACTGTTGAGGGGAGGGGGAAGGAAAATCTTAGCCACCTGATGACTTAAGTCACCCCTCCTTTAGAGGGAGGGGTGTATCCTCAAAAATATTGAGGTTCAAGCGGTTGAATTCCAATTTCGATGTCGGTAAAGGGGATTACTTGTTGGTTTTCGGTTTTTGGTTCTGTTTTGAACCTTTAGCGGCTCCAGCGGGGCTTCGGCTGTCCTGTTCTTTACTTGCAGGCTTTTGACCGGGTGTGGCTGGGCGGCTTTGCTGTTTTTTGCTACTCATGAAATGCACTCCTATTTGTCATTTCAATTGAAATTTACTCAATAGATGATTTATTGAGGAGAGGAATTTGTATACGGGGTAAAAAATCTATCTCACAGGGTCATATTTGAGGCAATTAACCTCCGGGTCGTCGTTGTGTGAGTGGCTGCAAACGCGCAGGATTTGAAACTTGGATCGCAAAATCAAATGAAAATTCGGCTGTACCCTAATTGTTCAGACCTTCTTTATACCTTGACACTTGAATTTCAATTGAAAAGTAATTTATATTAGGCCAAACAAATTTTGTCATTTAATTTAGTGAGATTTTCCTATGTCATTAACACTATGCTCATCGGACCGGTCAACATCACCAACTTCTGCTTCACCGGTTGAATTTCAGCGAAAACGTTCTAGCTCTCTTGAGGTGGCACTCGATCAGTTGAGGCAGCAGCGTCAACATGAGGAAAAAAGGGCTCATTTCAGTCTTTGGCTCCTTTCGCGTAGCTACTTCCAACATACATCTG
>JAJFMK010000048.1 GCA_021772215.1 Chlamydiota bacterium
TCAAATAGAGCGTTTTTGGCGTAGTTTGAAATACGAGGAAGTATACCTAAGATCTTATGAGAGCATGGCAGAGGCTAGAGAGGGGATAAGGAAGTACATAGAGTTTTACAACCAGAAGAGGCCACACCAAAGTTTGGGATATCGCACTCCAGACGAGGTGTACTGGCAGGCCAAGGGAGGGGGCACCCCCTCCCTTGGCCTGGGGCCTGTGAACACACAAACTAGAGACAAACCAGGTCTCCTAAAGAATAGAGAAAAACCTGTCTTGACAATGGGGTGCACTTAAAATAGAGTATAAAAAGAGCGACTTATAATCTATCTACTACAGGTTTACGATCGCTAAATCGCATGATTTCTCTTTGTCAAAATCCAATTTTTGAGCTTACTTGGGTTTAAGTTAGATTGCACAAATCAATTAGCAAAAAATTGAGCTCATTAGGTAACATTACCAAATCCGTTGAATCTTTGGCGGACAACAGATTGATGTTTAGAGAAAATCTTTTAGTAAATTTAATATAGGAGATATGACAAATGAGCGCAGCAGCAACTAATAACACAACTAGAGTAGATAATTATGCGGGCACTTATGCCGACAACATGACTGCAACACTTGCCGCCAACGAACGCATGGTCCGGGGTGAAAAGGAACCTGCACCAGACGTAATAGTTGAAGTTTATCCAGATACGTATGCCGGCCATATGGGTGCTGCAGCGCGAGAAGCTGAACGTGCAGTTCTTAGTGATGCCGCTACCAGAAATTCAGATTGTGGAAGACAAATAGTTGCAGCAATATTTTGTGGAGTTTTTTACTGTCCTTGCGCAACTACACGGTTAGTAAGAGACTATAATGGTCTCAATCCTATGCACATGGATTGTTGCGGCAAAACACGTAAAATTACCGGTATAGAAATGTGTTCTGCCCCTGATTGCACTCAAATTCGAGGTAAAGATGACAGAGGCTATGGTCATGAAGAATACCATAAGCCCCAAGATGGTGGTTCTGGCTTTTCTCGACGAAATCTTGACTGCTTAACACTTTTTGGATGTTTAGTTATACCTGGGGTCATGGTAGCAAATGCAGCAGGGTAGCAAATGCAGCAGGCGCATAGGGTTAGACTGAATAACTCTTCTCTTTATCTTAGCTAATCGTCAATAGTTTGGCGATTAGCTCTGATAGCAATTGGCAGCAGACAAAACCTGTGGTAAAATTATTTTTTAACGCGTAGGTTGCAGACTATAGCGACTCTACAGGAGAATGGGGCATTAGCTGCTACAGTTAAGAGGCTGGGAACTGCCGCCTCTTCTATGCTACTGCATACTCCCAGTCATTCATTCTCTACCCCCACTATCGATGGAATCATCGGCTATCAAGTGGCGAACAACTGCGCCGTCGTCATTGGCGACCCCGTTTGCTTGGAACAAGATGAAGAGGCGCTATTGAAGGCCTTTCACGCTCACTGCAAAGGAAAGAAAATTATCTATCTCTTAGCCAAACGCTCATTTGCTCATTTGGCAGTAAATAATGGGTGCCAAACTCTGCTTCAAGTTGGTGAAGAGCTCTCCTTAGACCCCACCAAGTTTGAGATGAAGCAAAAATTGCGTTGGAAAGTGAACCAATCTATACAGCAGGGCGTAGTTGTTAAAGAACAGCACGATCTCGATCATAGTCTGATAAAAATAAGGCTGACTGAGTGGTCAAATTCTAAGAAAGGTCCTAGAATCCACATGGCAGATTTTAGCTTTTTCCTAGATACCAACAATCGCACCTTTTACGCATTTCAAGAAAATCAGTTCGTAGGCCAATTACTACTGTCCCTGTCGATCGCTATAACGGCTGGGTATTAACAACCCACTTCTCTACGCAAAATGCGCCAGTTGGAACTTCTGAGAATTTGATCATTTCAGCGATACAAATATTGGCAGATGAGAAGTGTCCCTTGCTCTATTTAGGCGCCGTTAGCGGCAAACAACTTGGTGAAACTGTAAGATTGAGCGCGCCTAAAGAGTTTATCTTACAGCGTCTCTACTCTTTATGTAGACGCCTCTTCAAGTTAGATGCAAAAAGACAATATTTAGAGAAATATCATCCAGACTCGTCGCCAAGATATGTGGTGACCAGCGGAAAATTAACTCTTAACGAAATAATCGCTGTCATGAATGTGTTGAACGTCAAGCTATGATCGAAGTGGCCTTTAAAATGCTCATTGGAAACCGATCCGCCTTTATAGGTGTGATATTCGGCATTTTTTTAGCTATTTTGCTCATATCACAGCAATCGGCGATTTTTTTAGGTCTGATTTCGCGCTCATACCGCATTGTTGAAATTGTACCCCACCCCGATATCTGGGTCATCGACCCCTCCACACAAGGAGAAGATATCATCCGTGCGATGCCAAAAAGTTACTTAGACTATGTGAGGGGAACTGATAGCGTTGAGTGGGCTGTGCCGATCAATTATTCCCAACAGCTACTATCGACTCCGACTGGGCTCTATAAGGTAGCTGAGGATGGCATCGATGATGAGACCATAATTGGAGCGCCAGAGCTTATAGAGGGTCGCTATGAGGATTTGCGCAGCGAGGGAAGCGTTATTATCGACTCCAATTCTGCTCAAGACTTCCTCGCCCCGATTTCAAAAGATGGCACCAAAACCCCTTTAAGTGTTGGAGACACCGTTGAAATCAATGGTCAAAGAGCCGTTATCGTGGGAATTGGAAAAACAACCCCTGGATTTTTCCCCCAACCCATTGTTTTTACAACGAATTCACAGTTTCAAAAATTTAGCGGCTCAAATCGTTTACAGTATATAGCTGCCAAAAGTGTCGACATCGATCAAGCACTCAATCAGATCAACTCCAATTCGAATGTATTGGCGCTAACTAAAGATCAGCTCTCAAAGCGGATGGCCTGCCACTTTTTAAAAACGGGCATCTTGATCAATTACGCCATATAAGTTTGGCGGGTGGTATGCTAGCTCTGTCGGGGACAACGCCTCGAGGGTTGATCGCAACGATTCTCCTAATTACTATTGTCACAACAGAGCTGATCACCAATGCCGCAGCCGTATTGCTGATCTTTCCTCTGGCGCTTGAGGCTGTGGAGTTGGCGGGTTAC
>JAJFMK010000049.1 GCA_021772215.1 Chlamydiota bacterium
AATGAAAACAGGCTGTGGTAAATTTTAGATTGAGACTGCTTCAATTTTTCTCCTCTTGTTTAAACTCTTAATTTACCAAAAATGATGACCTCTTTATGATCATAACTTCACTAAATGATGAGCAGTGCCAAGAGATCAACGATCTCTACAAAGGCTTAGAGTCAAGAACGGAATGGATTACAAATGAAAATCGGTTTGATTGGTTATGGGAAGATGGCGAAATCGCTTCTGAAATTAGCCTCTTCGAAGAATCTGGAGATCGCTCCTCCCTTTTCTCCTTCGCAGCGTAATCCTCTCTCCTTAGAAAAGCTCGAGCCGCTCGATGTTCTGATCGACTTCTCTCACCCCGACGCCGTCTTCGAAAATGTTGCTTGGGCCTGTCGAGCGAAAAAGCCGATTGTTCAGGGCACAACCGGCTGGAAAGGTGACGAAGAGAGGATAAAAGCCTCTATCAAAGAGGCCAACATAGGACTGATTGCCGCCCCGAACCTCTCAATTGCTGTCGGCTACTATCTTAAGCTGATTAAACAGGCCTCAAAGCTATTGAAAGGCTTCTCGCCAGGATTGATAGAGACGCACCACAAGGACAAAGTGGACGCCCCCTCAGGGCTCGCCCTCAAAATTCAAGAGCTCTTCGATGAGCCGCTGCCAACGAGCTCACTACGCTTAGGAGACAAGCTGCCGCGCCATGAGCTCACCTTTGAAGGCCCCTTTGAAGAGATTTCTCTCACTCATCAATGCAAAGATCGCCTCACCTACGCCGAAGGGGCAATTCTAGCGGCAGAATGGATCAAAGAGAAAAAGGGATTTTACACAATGGAGGATCTGATCGATGACATTACCTAAAGGACTATATACGGCACTTGTAACCCCATTTAATGAGGATTTTTCGCTTAACATCCCCGCCCTAGTTCGCCATGTCAACGAGCTCATCGAAGCGGGCGTCGACGCTCTTCTTGCTGTTGGTTCTACAGGCGAGGGGCTCTTGCTCAACGCTGAAGAGAGAGAGGCTGTTATTAAAGCTGTTGTTCAAACAGCGCGCGGAAGAGTCCCAATCCTTGCAGGAACGGGCTCCTCTTCAACCCAAGAGACAATCCAAAACTCTCTTCAAGCCAAAGCGTGCGGCGCCGATGCGTTTCTCATTACAGCGCCGCCCTATCTCAAACCGACACAAGAGGGGATTTTCCAACACTATAGAGCGATCGCCGAAGCCGTCAAGGCGCCGATCATCCTCTACCAACATCCAAAAAGATCTGCGAGTGAGATCGAGTTTGAGACCGTTCAAAGACTTTCCACCGTTCCCTACATCGAAGGGATCAAGGTCTGCTCCTCATCACTTTCTTTTTTGATGGATCTAACAGGCTCGTTACGGACGGACTTTTGCATACTCTCGGGTGATTGCCAATATACCCTTCCCCACATAGCTGTCGGCGCTTCTGGGGTGATCTCTGGGACCTCTAATCTGATCCCTCACCAGATGAAGGAATTGACTCAGCTCAGCCTTAAAGGGGAATTAAATCGCGCCAAAGAGCTCACCTGTCAACTTCTGCCACTCTTTCGCGCCCTCACCCAAGAGAGTAACCCGATTCCTATCAAGGCTGCTCTTAATCTAGCCGGTAAAGAGGCGGGTCCGCCGCGTCTGCCCCTTACCCCCTTAAGTGAAGCATCAAAAACCGACTTAAGGCGCCTCCTTGACCAGCTTTTTCAAGCTCTCGTTTGACTCTACTAGCTTCTTTAACCTTGGAGAGAACTCGATGAGATCATTGGCCTTCGGTCGATTCTCATGATTTGAATCGATCAACCTTATAATTATGTTAGCCTGTTTTTCACTGCATTTGTAATATTTAGTTAACTGCTTAATCTCATAATTTGAATCAACACCAATTATATCGTAAACCTTACTCTCTTTTTCAATATATCTACCTCCTCTAAAGGCAGGCACTACACAAAATACAGTATCGAAGGGGTCGGAACCTGTGACCAAACTATAAAGAGCGCAGCCAATCTGAAACCTCTTATTATTCGCTTCATACTCTAGCACTTCTTTAGCCACATCATATTTGCCTTCTAAGAGCTCTTCATTTGCCTGATGCATGGCGCTATACTCTACGGCGTCAATTCGTGGCGGCGAAAAACATTCATGGCTCGCCACAGACCGTGCCAATTTCTTCGCCTCTTCTTCAGTTTGAGGCAGCTCAGCTACCCTATCTGCAGCACCAAAATCAGCAATGACACAATGCCCTTCCTGATCGATCAACATATTGCCCAGCTTGATGTCGGTGTGCATCACCTTTAGGACCAAAAGCCAAAAGAGCCCCTCAATCAGATCTTCAACCATCTGCTCTTTGTGATGACCCCCAAAGCTTCGAAGATCTCCTCCTACAAACTCTTTACCTGCGATCACCCCCTGCCTATTATCGCCAGTTTTTATTTTGGGGCGCGGCTGGATACCTCGTACTTGATATTCACAAAAACTCTAACTGATCAATAGCATCCCAGATCTCATTTAGAACTTTTCCCTCATTTTCCAATTCCCTCCCCTCTTTGACTGCAAGAGAATCGGCCTTTTCCACCCCCTTCTCTCCAAACCTCTTTCCTGCAATAGACTTTACAGTCCCAAAAGATCCAGAGCCAAGATCCCTCCCCTTTTCATGTATGGGATAGATTGCTCCTCCCCTATCCTCTAATGTCAAAAAAGTAGCCTCTTCGAAGCGCTGCTTCAGCGCAACAACAAGCTTTGCGTCGTCAGATCTTGAGCACTCTTTAGAAATATAGTAGGAGATGCGCGGGGCACCCTCTAGCCCTTTTTCGACATAGATCTGCCGATACCCCTTTTTTCCCATGTACATTGTATCAAGGGCAAGATCATTTCCGACCACCTTCTTGACTTTTCTAAATCCCCCCGACACAAAGAGGTATTGATCACTGATTTTCTCGGGACGCTGATATTGTAGTTTCGGGTCATAGCGAAAAGTCACCTCGGTGTCATTATCTGTTTTAACAGTGACATGAAGAGTCTTGGAGGTTTTGGGAGTGTGTGCAGAGTGTGATATTGTAGCTTTCGAACTCTTCTTTGGTTGCTGCTATTTTTTGATTCAATATGTAAAAGGCCGTCCCTTTCAGTTTATCCTGATTTGGAGGATTTTTGACGACAATCAACCCTCTCCAGGCGCTTTGCAGACGCTGCCATAGATTAGAAAAATATGATCCACCGAACCCCTCTACCAAAGGCATAGGTCCACCCCCTACCCTCTATTATACTCCAAAGGATATTTTCACTTAACTAACTGAAGGTAAGGGAGATTATTTATGGGAAAAGCTGTTTGAAGCGATCTGGATCATTCGTTTTGAGAAACTGCAAGAGACTCTCTTTGTTGGGCCTATGTTCAGGCTCTATCGCTATGCATCCGAGTATCAGCTTTTGAAGCTCTTCATCGATGCCTGTCTCTTTAAGAGCTCGCTCTTGATCCTGAAGATCTGTCACATCTTCGAGTTTTAAGGTCTGACGCCCTTTAAAGGGTGAGGGAACCTGTTTGTTGTTTGCACACTCTGTCATGGAGAAAGGATACTTTTTTGCAAAGAGTTGAAAGAGTACGACCCCCATCGAGAACATCTGCGCCGCTATTAATGCGTGAGAAAAACTCTCGATGTGAGCTTCATAGTTTTCTGGATCATCGACAACTCTCTTAACTGCCTCTACTAATGAATTGTAAAATATCGGATTGCTACATTCAGCTGTCATGGCGAAATCGCGCTTCTGAAGCGCACCAAAAAGAGTTTTTGCCTCTTCTGCGGAGCTAGGTTTGGGAAGGAAGCTGGCATCAGCAAAGTCGATATGGACCGCATCACCCTTCTCTCTCACCACATTGGCCAATTTAAGGTCGAGATGAATAAGCTCACAGCGCATCACCCAGTAGAGCCCCCAAAGAAGTTGGATCGCCCAACCGCTCTTCAGCTCTAGATTGGCCCTAAGAGAGTGACAAAGATCTGTCTCGTAGTGCTTCATTCCTAAAACCCAGGGGCGATAGCTATCTTCGTCTATTGTGACATCTTTGATGCAAAAGCGCGGAGGGGCAATCAAGCCAACAACCGATGGAAGGGCTCCCTTTTCGAGACAAGATCCTATACGGTTCCAAAGCTCGACGATGACTTTACGCTCACCATCTAACCCTTCCGCTCTTTTATAGGCTAACTGACCGACTTGATAGACGATACCGTAAGCGCCATCTCCAATATTATCGTCGTAGAGGTTAAGTGGAACTGTTTTTGCTTCCCTTTCGTCACCGGTGAAGAAGCTACCCATCAGGCCTGTAGCGACCTGATTAGCTGTTTCTATGCGGATGATTTCCCTTCTAAACTTATTCAGTAGCTTTCCTGTCGGCTTCACCTGACAATCTTTTGACAAAAGGTAGTAGATAACATACATTCCCTCCCTATCTGTAAAGTGGTGCAGCAGATGAATTCCCTTCATTGATTCATGATTCTGTACCTTATCATAAACCCTTCTCTGTACAGTGTGGGGACCAATTTTTACAAAATGGAGACTATTTCGCTCCTCTAATAGGGCGACTC
>JAJFMK010000050.1 GCA_021772215.1 Chlamydiota bacterium
TCATCCATGAGAACACCCCATGAGGCTGAACCCTCTTCGCCAAGCCCCAAAAAGGAGAGGCCGGTTTCTGCAGAGATGGCTGACATAATGGCGAAGGGAAGAAGTGTGATGACTGTTGAGAGGGCATTGGGAAGCAGATGGATAAAAAGTGTGCGCCCTTCAGAATAGCCTAAAGTTTGGCACGCCTGGATGTAGGGAAGAGGGCGGATCTTTAAGGTTTCCGCGCGCACATAACGGGCAATACCTGTCCATCCAAAGATACCGATAAAGAGGATGATCCAAGCAACAGATTTACTTTCTGTTACGGCGACGATCATCAAGAGCATAAAGAGGGTTGGCATCGCCTCCCAAACCTCTAAGAGACGGCTTAGAGCCAGATCTATCTTCCCGCCAAAGTAGCCGGCCAGCGCACCAAGAGGGATTCCTATGGCGAGGGCGATGAAAACGCTGCCGAGGCCAACCATCAAAGAGATCCGTGTTCCAAAAATAAGCGCTGAGGTGAGGTCGCGGCGGTTGACGCGCGAGAGATCCCACCAGGGAAGAACCTGGTTGAAGAGCTGGTTACCACCCACATCTTCTTGATAGCCAAAGGGGCGTATCAAGGGCATAAAAAGGAAGGTCACCTCCTCTTTGGCCTGCTCAAGCCACAGCTCTTTCGCTTCGGAATAGTTGAGTCTGGCCCTCACCTGCTCAGCAGACTCACCGCCTTTGTCGAGGCTCTTCTCTAGCCTCTCGATTTGATTTTTGCGGTGCTCTTGGTTTCTATTGTAGAGGGTGGGCAGGAGTGAGGGGTCCGGTTTTATCTCTTCCCCTCTTCTTCGAGAGAGGGCACGAGCGTATGGCTTAGTAAAGCGCTCCATCCTCTGCTGATATCGTTTATTATTGATCTCCTCAACGACCATGGCGAGGCGATGATAGGGAGTCATCTCGCTCAGTTGCAAAGACCAGTTATAGCCGCGGCTGACGCTTCTGACAAAGGGGTCTTTGGGAGGGTAGAGGACAACAAAAATAAATCCCGCTAACTGAAGGGTGACAAAGAGAAAAAGAGCTCTTTTGAGCGGTCCAAAAAGGGAGCAGAGCAGTAGTATCGGAAGTGTGAAAATCATCACATTGTAAAATAGATCAAGGATTTTGGGGTAGACCTCCGGAGAGAAGAGGGAGCGGAAGAGTGGAAAATAGATCTGCCCATCATAGATAACAGCTATGGGATAGCTTGAAGCTAGAAATGGGGCGTAAATTGCCACAAGAACAAAGAGGAAGAGGATGGCGAAAGCTAAGAGAACAAGGGGGCGGTATTTTAACATCTTAATCGAAAGTAACACGGGGATCTAGGGCAGCGTAACTAATATCTGCCCCAAGATAGCCGATGAGAGTTAAAAATGATCCGGCAAGTGCGGAAAACATCACTACATTGTAGTCACGATTAATAATTCCTTCATAGAAGAAGCGTCCAAAGCCGTTGATTTCGAAGAGGGTCTCTACAATTAAAGAGCCCCCCAAAACCACTGGCAAAGAGCCGGCCAAAGCGGTGATTAAGATAATCGCGGCATTGCGGCCAATATGTTTCCAAGCTACACGAAACGTCGTCAATCCTTTGGCATAGGCGGTACGGATATAGTCGAGCTTTTTGATCTCCAAGACAAGGGTACGGGTCAGCCTCGACTGCGCCGCTAAATTGCCGTAGAGGATAGCCACGAGAGGGATTGCGATATGCTGCATAATGTTTAAAAGCCTCTGGCTAGAGGTCAACTGATCATATATGCGTGCGGGACTTGTGAAGCCGTGGGTGGGGATCGGGATATCCGTGAAGGGGAAGGTGTGATGGAGCGCCACCTTCTCGATCAAAAAGGGTGCGGCAACGAAGACCGGGATCGCATAGAGCATCAAAAAGAGAAGAGTGAAAGAGCGGTCGACAAGGCCTGGACGAAAAGCCATGAGAAAGCCAAAAAATTGGCAGAGAACAAAGGTGATGACCATCGGGATCACAGCTAAAGTTAAGGAAATTGGAAAGCGCTTAATCACCTCATCGATCACCCTTTTGTTGTCATCGTTTCTCAAGGTGCCAAAGTCTAGCGTTACCACACGGCTTAAGTATTTAGAAAGGCGCGTTTCAAAGAAAAAGGAGAACCACTGCTCACTATTGGAGGGCTCATAGTTTCGCTCCTCTTTGACGCGCTCGTACCATTTAACAAAGGCGTCACTTTTGGCAGCAATAGTCTCAGGGCTATCTTCGCTATCGAAGAGTTGAGAGCGTAAAAAGCGGTTCTCTTGAGCTATTATTTGGTTTTGCTCTCGAACTTTTGGGGGGAGGTTGGGACCCACTGTGGATTGCAAAGTGGCGCCCCTCACAAAGAAGGAGGAGGCGAGCTGGCGAAAGGAGAAGGGAAGATCTTTTTTGCTGAGCAGGTCCAAAAGACTCTTCATCTGAAAACGGGCTGTATCGCCTAGGCGAATGCGCATCTCATCATACTCTTTAAAGCTAAGGGGGCTCGCGTCGGAATCCTGCTTATATGTATGAATTTGCTCTAGGCGCTCCTCTATCTCTTCTGGAGTGAGCCAGTACCAGCTATTGAGAAGGATCGGTAGAGTCAACCCGTAATGCTCTCGAAACTGGAGGTAGCGATCGTCGGAGGAGAGGGCGACGCTTTGATCCTCCTGCTTAGCTCCCTCTGGGGTGATAAGGCTGACCGTCGTGGGGTCTCCGGGAGCCATGTTAATGATGGTGAAGTTGACCAGGATAATCACAAAGAGTGTTAAAGGCAGAAGAAGTAGGCGTCTAAATATATAGTTAGTCATCGCTTTTGATCCAAAAAATTGAGTTTTGGGGCTCTTCAACGTTAGCACCGGGGATGAGATCCTGCCTCTTGGCGGGGATGAAGACATTCTTCACATACTCTCTATAGAGTAGCGTCTGTATTGGAGCGTATAAGAAGGTGTAGGGCTGCTCCTCATGAATGATCTTCAAGAAGCGCTCATAGAGCTCTTTTCTACTTTTGGGATTATCCTCATAATCGAGCTTGTCGATGATCTGATCCACCTCTTCGTTTTGAAAGCCTACCTCGTTTGAGGAGCCCTTCTCATTAGCAAGTGTAGAGTGCCAAAGCTGTCTTGGATTTTCGGGAGGGGGTCCTAAATTCCAAAACATCATCAGCGCATCGAAATCTTTATCGTCGCTTCTTTCGCTTAAATCGCTAATGCTAAGTCCAAAGGTTTCGATATGTATCCCTATCTCTTTTAGAGCTGCGACTAAATAGCTAGCGATCGCCTTACTGTTTTCACTACTTATTGGGTAGTTGAGTGTGAAGCGAAAAGGGATCCACTGCCCATCGATCTCTTTTTCCAAGATACCACGGCCGCTGCGGTCAATAAAGCCCTCTTCTGCCAAGATCTCTTTTGCCTCTTGAGGGTCGTAAGGCCACGGTTTAATATCGGGATTGGCGTTGGGAGAGTCATGTGCAAAAGGTCCGGTGACTTCTGTTCCTAAGCCATTGAGGATCTGATCGATGATTCTTTGACGGTCGATCGCTAAGATTAGCGCTCTTCGCACCATAGCGGACTTAAAGAGAGGTTTTTTTTGGTTCCAGCCGATAAAGCCATAGGTTCTGCCAATAAACTGAGTCTCAAAGATCGCTTCGCCTCTCTCTTTTTGCTTTTGATAGACCGGCCCCTCCCGGAACCGTTCCCACTCAGAAACCTCTTGAGGAGCGAGGACATGAGTTGGCAGCTTTCCCTCCTGAAAGTCGGCCCAAACTGAGGTGGGGCCTGCCCGAAAGAGGGTCTCAATCTCTAAGTTGAGAGCACGAAGAGGGTTAAAGTAATTTTGATTTTTGGAGAAATTAATTCCCTCCTCATCCATCCCTTCAAAGAGATAGGGGCCGCAGCTGACGATGATATTTTTTGCCCAATGCTCTGAGAAGGCCTGCCCATAGGTAGAGTTTTCTAAATAAACCCTTCGATCCTCATCATCAGGGATGATTTTTGTGCCGTCGGGGTAGTAGAGAAAGACAAATGAGGGAAGTGGTTTTAGCCGTAGTGTCGACTGCTTTGCCGGGTATTTATGGCGATAGACCTCTTTTCCATCAGGCAGGGTAAATTTCTTTGTCCTCCAGCGTACCACCAGCGTATTGTCATCGATCACCTCAATCTCTTCGATATCACCACTAAACTGCCTTAAGGAGACAGCTCTCTTTTCATGAACAGAGGGGTTCATCAGAGTGTACCAGTAGAGCTGAACATCATAGGCGGTAACACGCCACTTTTGAAGAAAATGGGGGGAGAGTTTAATCGAATCAGGAAAGTGGTTTGGATTGAGGGGGTTCCAGAAGAGATCTTCCCTTAAGAAAATCCAGTACTCTGTTCCTTTGCCATCTTCTCGCAC
>JAJFMK010000006.1 GCA_021772215.1 Chlamydiota bacterium
ATGCAGTCGACGATGCAGCAATTTCTTCCTACTGAGGAGATCCAACTTGAGGGAATCGAGGTGAGCTGCACCCTGCACCGCTCAGTGGGGATCTGCCCTCTTTACTATAACTTCCATGAACATAAGGGCGAGCAGCTGCACCTGCTTGCCGCTGAACCGACAGCTCCTGGGGCGCAAGGGGCTATGCAGATCACCTCCTTTCGTGGGATGGAGCGGGTCCTTCTTATGCTCGATCTTCCGCACGAGAATCTAATTGAGAAGCTCCAAGAGTTGACCCGTGAGGATCCCATGCAGGCGAGCTATTCGATGAGCTCTCTCCTTATTGAACAGAAGACGGGAGAGTATAGCTACTTCTCTGCCGGCGGCGACGCTCTCCTTCGCCTTAAAAAGGATGGCCACTTTGAGATCTTATGCTCCAATGAGCCCTTTTTGGGAACGGTTGAGTTCACTCCTAAGGGAACCACAGGCAAACTCCTAAGCGATGAGATGTTACTGGTCGATACCAGTGGCCTTTTAGCCTCTGCTCTAGAGGTCGATTATGAGGAGCTCGTCGCTGCCCAGGAGGAGGGAGTCAAAAAGGTCACTGCGACCCTGCTAAGGATTATCCAAACTAAAGAGCCTAAGGAGTTTGAGGGTCGCTCCGTCTTTATCGCTGCCATTCGCCTCTCCTAATCTTTACACTTTCTTTATAGAAATTGTTTAATATAGAGTTTAGGAGGGGTGAGCTATGGTTGCAGGACCTGATGACATCAAAGAGCTCTTTAAACTGATCCGTCAGCTTAAGGAGGAGATCGATGAGAATCGTGCCAAACCGTTAGACAAAAAGTGTGAAAAGGAGATGATCGATCGCTTTCGTCAGGTCGAGGATCTCCTGGGCGCCTATCAGGAGTTTAACGATAACTTTATCAAGGGGCAGGGAATTACCGAAGATGAGATTAAGCAGGGGTTAAGTCCCAAAAAACGAAAAAAATCGCCCTTAAACCCTCTTCTTGACGAAGCGGATAAGCTGCGCTGTGAGCTCCTTATCAGCGAAGCGGCCTTCATCCGCGAGCAGTTCAAAGAGTTCCAAGAGAGCAACCGCCCTTTTGCCCCAGCCTCAAAGCGCGTTCAGAAAAAGAGCGAAAAGGGACACAAAAAGAAACTCAAAAAGAAGTTCAAAAAAATGCATGAGCGCAGCAAGTGGGACAAGATCTAGATCCCGTATCCTTTCCTCTCATCTGAATCTACTAATCTATTGAAAATAATGTCCAATATATTGTACAATAGTTGGTGGAGGGGTCATGAGATATACTATCCTAAAGACACCCGAATACCAAAAATGGTTGGATAAAGAGACAAAGAAGTCTAGAGTACAGATTGAGGAGCGCCTCAGTAAGATTGAGATAGAGGGCTACTTTGGGATACGTAAAGACTTAGGTGATCATATCTTCGAGTTAAAGTGGAGGAATGGTCGTAGAGTATATTACTCATATATCCTTGATTTACAAGTGTTACTCCTCATTGGAGGTAATAAAAATGGTCAGGAAAAAGACATCAAACAAGCAAAAAAAATCTTCAAAAGATATGTCGAAGTTAAAGCTTAAAAATAGCTCTGGTTTAATTAGGTATAGCCCAACTGAGGAGCTAGCCAACGATCAAATCATAGCTGAGGCTGTTTGGGAGTGTCTTAAGAATAATGATCCTCAGGGTGTAATGGAAGTTATCGGGGCTCATCTTGAAGCGGTGAACAAACTAAATCTAGCAAAAGCACATGATATCCCAAGATCAACAATATACAGTGCCCTTAGGAGTAAAAACCCCACAGTTAGCACATTAGCAAAGCTAGTTCACCACTGTTTTTAGTGAATGAACGAAAAGATCTAATCCTCTGTTGTATCATATTTTGATATGACAGAGATCAGGGCGACAGTTTTTTATGAGAGGCAGCTTTGGGTGGCTACCTTTGAACGGACAGATAGGGATGGCTATGCTGTCGCACGTCATATCTTTGGCAAAGAGCCAACGGATCCCGAAATTTATCAATTTGTCTTAGAGAACTATCAGGAGCTTAAATTTGGCGAGCTCAAAGAGTTTAACCTCACCATCAAACGGGTCAATCCTAAACGGGCGCAGAAGCTGGCGCGTCGCGAGATGGAGCGAATCAAAGAGACAGCAAAGCCCTCCACAATCGCTCAAGACTACATGCGCGAAGAGCTCGAAAAAAATAAGAAAGCAAAAAAAGAGAGAGCCTCTTCAAAGCGTCGTCAAAGAGATGAGCAGCAGTTTGACCAAAAGCTACAAAAACGAAAAGAGAAGAGACGAGGACGTTAACAACAAGGCAAGTGAGAAGTGTAGGCATTTAAGTATATTAACAAGGGCCCTTTACTCTCTCCACTCACCTTTGAAGAAGTGGTTCTCTAGGGGATTGCGCTCTTTTTTGAGGGGTTCTTCACCTTTGGTTTCGTAGCCGACGGCCATGACGGCGATGGGAGTGTACTCGTTGGAGATTTGGAAGCTTTTTGCCAGTTTCTCTTCGTCGAAGCCGCCCATCTGATGCGCCATGAGACCCATTGTGGTGGCCTGGAGCATCATGGCGAAGGCGGCAGCGCCGGTGTCATAGGGGCCCCAGCGGTTCGGTTTGCCATTTTTTGAAAACTTGAGGCTGGCGATGGAGACGATCAAAATAGGCGCATTTTTAGCCCAATTTTGGTTAAATTCGACTAAGCTGTTGAATACCAACTGATAACTCTCTTTTGAGCGGTTTTTGTGGGTAATGAGGAAGCGCCACGGCTGCTCGTTGTAGCAGGAGGGGGCCGCGTGAGCGGCGTTAATTAGGCTATCTAATTGATTTTCAGTGACATCACGTGATGAGTCGTAGGATCTGCCGCTATACCTCGGCTCAAAAAGCCTTTTAAGTTCTTCGGATTTAACCATTTAAATAATCTCCATCTCTTTTTTGTATATATATAGGGTTGTTTTATTCTTGGCAAGTCATGCCTGATTGTAAATGTCTTAATAATAGCATATTAAATAGTGATTTAGTTTAAATAATTATTATAATTTAATGGTTAATATGTTATAATATTAATTAGGGAGAAAGGATGCCTATGCCATAGCTGTATAGGCGATAAATAATTATTACAGGTGGTGGATTTATGACTATAGGTCCAGTTGGCGGTTCAGGCTCAACAACGCAGACCGAAGAGACCGATGTTGTTGACCCTCTTAACAAACCAGCACCGCTTTTCAGCGGTGATACAATTAACAAAGATGAGGCACGTGCGATCTTAGAGATCGCTGTTACTGTTGGCTCTAGTGTTCTTGATTATATCAGAACCCTCTTTGACCTCTCCAGACGAAGTGACAAAGTGGCAGCGCTTTTAGATGCTGCCTTTTTTAACGCCGGTCTACCGACGCTTAGCGATTTAGAGGATTATGTCCAAGATGTCTATCTGCCCTTTGTTGAGGATGTGAACGAGTTCGTCGATGAGTACAACATTCTAAGTGCAGATCTTCAGACAGAGTCATCAGCGATTGCCGTCGACGGAGAGAGCTTTACCGATGGCGTAGGCGCTCCACTTCTTGATGGCGCCAGCCAGCCTATTCTCGACCATTTAGGATCTCCATTGACATTTGACGGTGCCGACGCCGAGCTCGCCTATCTTGAAGGAGAATATCAAGCGGCCGTGGCGACCTGGAACAGCAGTACGCAAGATGCCGCCGCCGAGCAGGCTTTTCGCGACGCTGTTGACCCGATCTTTGATCAAGTGAACACTATCTACGCAGCGATGAGTGGCGATTATAACGCCCTTGCAAATAACTTCTCCAATTATGAAATTAACGTCCAAAACTACAGTGATGTTCTCACTAACACTACGGTTGATTCTGCTGATTGGGATGCCTATAACGAAGATCTAGCTGACTTGAGTTCAACCTTCTTTCCCAAACCTCCAGACCTTCCCGATTCTACTTTTTTAAGCGATATACCTACACCTTTCGTCGCTCCCGGCTCACCACTAATCGATGAGAACCTCTCTTTGGACGACCCTACCGGGCAGCCTCCAGCTAGTATTATCGCCGCTGCTGGGACAACCTTTGGCAGCATGCTCACAAACTCTAGCACAGCACTAACTAACCTACAGGATGCCTCAACACACTATGCCGCTATCTCCCCCACAATTGAGCAGGCCAACTTGCTACCGACGATCATCGAGCTGATTACCGATCCAACTGCAGAGGATTACATAGGTAACCTGGCAACCAGCCAATATCTGCAGGCAGCGGTCGCCTTAATTGCCGAGGAGGTCTCTAAGTTTATTGCAGAGTTAACGGACCTCAATGACTTTGAGTTCTTAGATATCTTGAAGTTCTTAACTGAAAACCGCTCAACGATTGACAGACTCGTCTTTAGTGCGACAGGAACGACAGCTCTTGTTGGTTTAGCAGCCGCGTTGCCCTCTAAACTCGATGAGATCTTCGCCCTTTCACTTGCGGATGATCTCTTTAGAGAAGTTGTCTTTGGACAGGCCTACGTGGCAGAGAGCCCCGTCAGTAGTCGTCTGCTTGCCAGCTTATCGGTTCTATTAACAATTAATGGCGCTGTGAGCTCTATTCTTGGCGCTTCTAAAGCCTTTACCCAGTTGACACAGTTTGAGAGCGACCTAAATAACCTAGATACTGACCTTAGAGCCGCCGTCTTTAATTTAGAGACATTCAACACCTTTATCGAGACGTCAGTGGACCCTATCGAAAATCAGCTACGACGAGAGATTGAGGCGTTCTTGAGAGATAATGGGGGAGACATCTCCCTTGCGCAGGGTTTTAGTAAGTTCTATATCCGTAAATTAATCAGTCATATGCTAGCACAGCTCGCCTCTGCCGTTGGATTGCCCTCAGCCTTTCTTCCTTCCTCCCTCGTGGGCATCTACTCCAAGGCGTTAATCGACGATTCAGAGCACAACAACCAGCTTGTTCAAGATCAAAAAGCGCGAGCTATTGAGGCAGACAGATTTGAGACAATCTTAGCCTCTTTTAAGGATAAATTAGAGTTTAAAGCCGGGGTCGATGAGAGTGCAATGGTTGCCTCCGCAAAACAGCTGGGACTAACAGATGCAGAAGCGAGACAGGCAGCAGGATCCCTTGGGGATAGCCTAGAAGGTGTCCAAGGTCCGCTTAGCTATGTCGATCTACAGAGACTTCTTAACGACGCTTATGCGAAAGCATCACCGCAGCTTGCAGGAGATAATTTCGCTGCCAACTTCACAATTCTTAAGTTCAACGAAAACCTGGTCGACTCCAGACTGCAGACGCAAAACCTCTTTGCTGACAACGCTAACTTAACGACTAAAGATCAACAGACCCTTGTGCAGAACCTCACCCAAGCCTTTAGAGGTAAATCGCAAGATCAATACGTCGGTCACTTAGAAAAGTCTGCAGATCTTGTTAGACAGGTTAAAGATGAGGGTGAGACAACAAAGACCATCGTCAAAGATGAGAGGGAGAACTACAACAGAAACATTCTGCCAGAGAGCTGGAGGTACAACCAGATGCTTCAGCAAGATGGCATGCAATTTTTAAACATCGGGCTTGTGATGAAGACAGAGGGGGACAATCCAGTCTATACCGCCTCTGTGCGCAACACCATCCAGCCCATATAAAGTTATTAAATTATCAAGGTGCCAAGCACCTTAGGAGGTTAAAATGATTCTCTATTATAGTATCGAGGGAGTCGGAAGAGAGCGGGTGACCGCCGATGCAACGAGCGGCGAGCTATCGGCAGAGTTTGTCGGCTACCTCAGCGAAATTCAGGAGGTCTGGCTTAAGAAGGTCAACGACACCAATTATCAGTTTACTACTGCCGATTATAACCAGATCAAACAGGCGATCAATAACATGGAGGCCCTCGCCGCAAACGGCTTCACCGACAGCAAAGAGCACTTCTACCGGATCAACTTGAACATGGCCAGGCATCTCGATGTTCTGCTCAAGTCCTTTGCCGGTGTCGGCTTAGACGCCGCAAGCACTGTCCAGCAGAAAAAAGAGGTGGTTGAGAACTGGTTCTTAGCGACAACCGATAAAAATGCACTTGATGCGACCCTTTCAGACCCTGCCACAGCAACCGATAATGCTGCCCTCGTTCAGGCTAACTCAGCGCTCTCAGGAACGCTCGACGCTGCCTCCACCTACAGATCGATCCAGGCGATGATTGAGCTCGAGTATGTGAAGGCGGGTAACGAGCTGATCCAGACAGAACTTAGCGGTCTAGAGACAGCGCTCGGTTCAACCGAGGAGTCTATTGAGGTGCTCACACAGATTCAAAACTACTACAACATGGTCGAGCCGCAAAACCCCGGAAGCTACGAAGACACCATGCACGCCGCCAACTTCGTCCGTCGTGGCGGAGGGATCGGATTAAAGTTAGTAACTTCCGATACCGAAAGCAGCGACAAGACCGCCTACGACCGTTGGGTCGATGGCTATGAGAGCATTGCTGAAAACGGGGTAAGTAATAATATAGACATGAACGAATGGGGAGTTAGCGGTACAGGGACTGTGACCCTTAACGGCGCCATTTTGGATAGTTTAGATCCTGTTGAAACTTTCCCTGGCTCAGGAGTCTTTGTTTCAGCGCGTCAGTACATTGTGGCACAGTTCTCTTCGATTCCAAACCCACTTGGAGGAACTATTGATGGTCCTGGATTTACTGCTGGAGGAAGTATTGTCAGTGGAGCAACGAGTGGAAACCTTGTGGTCGACGTGATTAATGACAACGACTTTCTATTGAATGGACATACCGGTTACAACGCCTTTCAGACTTTCCTAGATGTTGACTATCCAGAACCTGTAGATCCCGCACTGTTTAGAGGCTTTAACAAGCCAACGCCTGTATTGGCGACATTTGCTAACGGTGAAGACCCTGACGTCTACTTGAGGAATTTAGTCGACGGTATCTCACCAGGAGCGGGAGATCCTCCAGGCCCTGTTGGGGGAATGCAGGGTGTGATCGACCGTGTGGTTGAAACAAACGGCTTTATTGTTCCCGATTCTGCTGAATATCTCGCGCTAACTCCTGCGGAGCAGCTGCAGGCTGACCAGAGATGGGAGGGGTCGCTACCCCAGAAGCTAACAGAGATTTTAGAGAGTATGCAGGAGCTAGCGACAGATAGCCCCACAAGCTGGACAAGGCTTTGGGTCCAGGATAACATCGGAATTGCTCAGGCGCAAGACGCCGCAGAGCATGGACGAATTCTCTCTTCAGCGCAGGTTGCATCACAGGCGTTGAACGACCAGCAGAAGGAAAACGTGAGGAAGACACTGTTCCTCTTCGAAGAGTTTTACAAATCAGCTAGCGGTATGTTGATTAAGATTTCACAGCTTATTGAAAAGATTGCTCAAGCTGCTAGCCGATAAGGAGAAGTACTATGGCTTTAAATGACTTTATAAATGCCCTACAGGCGCCAAGCCATATTCGTGAAAACCCAGAGTGGGTCAGCAACGTCATGGCCTCGCTTGGGGTCGACATTGAGGATCCGCTAGAGCTGGCCGTCTTTGAAGAGTATATGGCTATGGTAGCCAACGAGGGCGCCGCAGTAGATACAGAGGAGTTCTACAACAGCTGGCTCAGCTTCGTTCCTACGGGAGGACCCTTGGGAGGAAGTAGCGACATCCAAACATATCAAGCGCTTTATCAGACCTTTTTTCCTGAAAATGAGGAGGGGTTTGTTTCGCAGTTTGCTGACTTTCTCTTCCGATCCCTCAAAGACGCTGGCGAGGTGATCCCAGCAGACACGTTCTCCAGCTGGTTTTCGAGGCTGACGCAGTTTTTCCTCTACGATCCGACAGAAGGGGGACCTACAAGCTTAGCGGCAGGGGGTTATGAGCAGGTTAGGCTGATGTTAAAGATTTATCGCATTGTGATCGACGTCGTCGAACTTCTTCAAGACTTAGCGACCGCACAGGCGCTCAGACTCGACTTCTTCGGTGCCTACCAGGAGTCCTACACTGAGCAGATGGAAGATCTACCCTCCTTCTTGCCCGGTATTCCTGTCTCAACAGGAACAAAGCAGGGGAACAATGGACGAACCATCTCAACAGGAACGATCTATGTGCCCGATGAGGTCTTGATAAAGGATGCCTCTGGAAATGTGATCGGCTTTGACTTCGCTCTCTTAGGAGAGGGGCGAAACGATCAGCTCCACCCTTTGAACGCCACAGACTTTAGTGGTGACGCTAGGAAAGAGGGAGATAACTGGGTTGTAGATGAGCAGGGAAACGAGGTGAAGCTCGACGGAGACATTCGCGACCAGATCGAGGCTGCCCAGGAAAAACGTGGTGATATGTCGACCCTTAATGCGAAGTATTTAGAGAGTTTGCGATCTCAGCGCTCACAGGTGACCAACTTAGCGCAAGCGCACCAGTCGGTGATGAGCCAAGCTAACCAGGCGGTGAACCAACAAAGTGATATAGCCACCGCCTTGATCGCTCTGCTAAACGGATTGCAGCAGAGCATCTTTAAGTAAGTTTATAATAACCCTCCAAAGGAGGTAAATATGACAAGTAGTTATGATATTCAATCTTACATTGGCTATTTGCAAAGTGTTCCCAACTTAGCATTCGATCCTGACGACTTAGCAAATGCGATCGCCAATGATACAACAAAAGAGTTCCTTCTCGATCATGTCTATCGAACATCGACGATAGGGGGTAACTTTTTTAATCTGAACTTACCGCCAGATGCGATCAGTCTTGCCACGGCAGCTGGGATCAATCAGCTCGATCTCTTCTTAGCAGGAGAGCTGTCACAGGTAGTCGAGGTAACTGAAAATTGGGCTGATAGGAGTCAATTTTTTACCCGACCCGTTGGTGGGCCAACAACGATTAACTCTCAACTATTGCAAATAGATGATCAAATTACCACAATTGGTGGCACAAATTATCATTGGCCCTTTTTTCCCAACCCTGTGCCTCCGATCCAGCTCGATATTGAAACTCTTTTAGTCTCATCGCTGCAAGATATCGCCGACGCCTTCAACGCCATTCCGCAAAGTGAAATTGATATCTACAATAGCTTGCCTGCAGGGATTCTTCAAAACCAATGGTGGGAGAGTTTAGCGGGAGATCCAGCTGTTGTTGAGGCGAGACATCGTCTCTTCTACTCCTGGAATTTCTACCAGATGGTCCTTCAGGATCAAGCTGGGAGTGCACTTAACTTTAGCGAGGTTCTTCCACCCGCATCTTTCCAAGATTACTATGAGGGCATCCAGAATCTAAACGTTAACCCACCATTTCTTGTTGAGGGACAAAAAGCTGTAAGTCTAGAAGAGGTCCCACCGACAAGCATCGGTGATGCCGTGACAGTTCTTGACCCTGATATCAAAGAGCAGAAGTTTAAAGAGATCTTTGAAGAGGCCTTTTCAGACTATCTATTATCAGCTCCGGCTACTAGCCCTGAACAGTTTTTTGGAGGCTGGTTTGACTATATTTCAACAGTCTTTGTCGAACGTAACGTATCTCAAACGATTTCAACACGCCTTATCTCTTTAGCTAGCCCAGCTGGCGTCCTCGCTCCAGGAGAGGATAACCCTTTGATCGGCAGTTCAATCCAACCCTATCAATTTGCGACGCCTTTGATTACCGACGCTGTTAGGCAAGATTTAGTGGTAAATATGCTGGGTGGATTGATCAACGAGTTTGCAACAACATTGCAGGTGGTTGATGACTGGGCGCAGATTTTGCCGGAAGATGAGACAGAGCGTAACTTGTTGTTGACGCTGCTGCTCGACAACACCTTCTCTGCCTTTGTGCAGTATCTATCTGACAACCCGGCAGTCGTTAGTGGAGACTTTGATTTTTTCCAAGAGTGGGGTAACTTTATCGGGCCCTATATCTTCTTAGGAGCGACAGCGGAAGATCCATCGACCTCACCCTTTTTCACCTTCAATGACATCTGGAACGCCTTCTTCCCCGGTGATCCGAAGTTCCTTCCCGAATTGAAGACGTTGATCGATAACCTCATTGTCCAAGGAGCTCCTGCCATTCCCGGTTTAGCCGTCGATGAGTGGTTTGACACTGTCAAGCAGCGCTGGTTTGATCAGATCGCTTATGATCCTACAAGCTCACTAGAGGTGACCAAATTTGAGTATGTTGACCTACTGCTTAGGATTTACGATCTGCTCGTCGGCCTTTTAGGCGAGCTGCAGAAGATGGCAGCCGTTCAGGTCTTCCGCGAGAGGTTCCTCTCTAACTACGAAAAGGCCTACACCGACCGCTTAGCTCAAGTTCCTGTCTTTAGGTTGCATGATAAGGATGATCCCAGTGGAGAGCCACCGATCTCAGATGATTCGGAGAAGCATAAGGAGCTTCGTCAAGACTTTGGAGCGCTGAACGCCAAGTATACAGAGAGTTTAAGGGGCTACCGCTCTGTGGTTGAAGACCTTGAGAAACAGAACCGTACCAATGTGAGCCAGACCAACGAGGCGGTCAGTCAGCAGGCCAACATCGCAACCACTATCCTTCAACAGTTTAGCGCACTACTGCAGAGTATCTGGAGATAATGGTATAATAGGGCAATAGGGAGGTGCTGTATGAGTGAAGAGGTAGAGGCTGTCCTAAAAGAGGTGATCGAATCGAAAGCGAGCGATCTCAATGAGGAGCAGAAGAAAAAACTGCTAGAAGTAGGCACAAAGCTCTTTGAAGAGGGCGTCATGCCTAAAGAGGCGATGGGCCTATCAGATCAGACTGTAGAGGCGATGTATGCCCACGGCTATCGGCTCTATCAAGCCGCTAAGTATGGCGCAGCGGGCCATATCTTTCGTATGTTAACCACACTAGATCCTACCGAGCCTAAGTACTATCTTGGGATGGGGGCTTGTCTCCATCGCATGAAGGAGTATGAGCCGGCGGTCTTTATGTATGAGCTCTGTGGGGAGATGAATAAGCAAGACCCGATGCCGCTCTATTATGCGTCGGACTGCCGCTTTAACTTAGGCCACGATGAGATCGCCATCGATGAGCTTGAACAGGTAATTAAGAGGTCAGAGGGGAAGCCGGAGTTTGCCCGTGTGGCCGATAGAGCCAAGATGACCCTTAAAAGTAAAAAGGAGAATAAGCCAAAGGAGGCTAAACCCAAAGAGGAGAAATAGATGTCCAGTCCAGGGGTGGGCGGTACAACGGTTGGATCACACCTCAAACCAGAGGCGTTCCAGCTAGAGCAGACTGCTCAAGACGTCTCGGCGAAACAGTCGACGATGATCGTCAAAGATACACTTCAGCTCTCCTTCACAGATATGAAGGAGCCGCACTTTAAGTATGGGAATGACCCTAAGCGCCCCCTCCTGCCCATGTTTACCCAGGTTGCTACCTATAGATCTGATAGACCGGATCAAGCGTGGCTTAAAACCTTCGATCAGCTTAAACAGAAGCTCCCCTCAAAATTAAAGGCTCAGCTTGAACAGCAGCTGAAGCTGCCGCCAAACCGCAGAGACCCGCGCTTTGAGGGCTTAAGGCGAGGGTTGGAGTTTGCGGCGAAGGGGCTATACTGGCTGCGCGGCGCCGCCAACGCCATCACACTCGATGAAAAGGATAGACAGGCTCGCGATAGCGAATACATCGAATCGCTTCTAACGACCTTCAATGAGATGTTTGAGGCGCTAAAGAGAACTGTCCTTTCACTGCCTCCCACGTCAAAAGAGAGAGCCGCCCTTCTACAGTGTACGAAGCGCGTCCCCGGGATTTTGTTAGCGATCGGAAAAAAGCGGGCTGCCAATAAGGAGGTTGCTCTTCAGGATCGGAAGATTCTCCGCGAGATCGACGAGATCCGCTCCCATTTAAAGAAGAGCCTCGGCGAATCACCGCTGATGATTCCTTACTATCTCCTCGACCAGCTGGAGGTGATCCATCAGCTCTCCTTCAAAGGGCTCAACCTACCTCTCTATAAGACACTTCGCGACCTCCATTCGCTCCTTAGCTACGGCGGCCATGAGATCACCTTCGTCGGTAAAGCTGTCAGCTCCTTAGGGAAAAAATTATTAAGTATCCTCCCCGAGTCGATCTTCGATAAGGAGAGACACACACTGATCAATATCCTCCTATGCGGAATGTTAGCCATATTCCAGCAGGGAGCTAAAAAGCAGGATTTTGGCTATCGGCTCATCATCTCGATGCTTCTCACCTCGAAGTTTGCCACACGGATGGGCTACCGCTGGCTAAAAGGGCTTCTCTACAGCGACAAGGAGAGCCGCCTAATGACAGGAACGATTCTCGGATCAGCCTTCGGATCGCTACTGATATTCACCAACTTCCGCGCCCTCCAAGAGGAGCAGAAGGAGGAGCTGCTCAAAGTGATCGATTCCCCTCTTCGCCTGCTTGTGAAGAGGCTCTTAATTGAGATCGATTCCTTCGAAGAGCTTTCAGGATTGAAGCTTATGCTTCGAAAAAGTGAGCGACATCTCGAAATCGAGCCTATAGAGCTTGTCAATGAGTGCCAAGAGGGGCTCGCCAGATTAGAGATTGAAGAGGCTAAACTCTCAGAAGATGTAGAAAATATTAATAAGCTCCTGCAGACGATTCGCGAGCAGATGGAGGAGCACCAAACAGATGAGCAGAAGCTCGCCTTTACTCAAAACCCGGCTTAAGAACCGATCTCACTAATGATTTTTGAGAAGGTTTTTATGGATTTTGGGGTTACATTTTTGCCAAATTTTGAGGGCAACTTAAGAAACGTTGGTTGAGAAATTTGGCGAGAATGTAATCCAAAAGGCGAAAAACCTGCCAAAAAGGCTTAGGGAGATAGGTTCCAAGATGGATAGAAAAGAGAAAGAGATCTTAGGTGCTATGGAGAAGCTAGGCGCCGCCCACGCCGATGAGGTTAACGCCTCTATCGAAACAGCGATATCCAATGTCATCGAACAGGGACTCGCTCCGCAAGAGGCGCTTAACATCCCTCCGAAGAAGATGGAGGCTCTCTACACCCAAGGCTATCAGCTCTACAACGCCGGAAGCTACAAGAAGGCGGGTAAGATCTTTGGCCTTCTCGTCATGCTCTCCAACACCGACCCGCGCTACTACATGGCTAACGGCGCCTGTCTTCATAAGGTAGGAAGATATGAGGA
Source organism: Chlamydiota bacterium (assembly GCA_021772215.1). Taxonomy (GTDB): domain Bacteria; phylum Chlamydiota; class Chlamydiia; order Chlamydiales; family JAJFMK01; genus JAJFMK01. Next base: position 13,089 of record JAJFMK010000006.1, read on the forward strand.
GGCGATCCAAAGCTATGGCATGGCGGCCAGCTACGACCCCACAAGCCCCATCCCCCTCTACCACGCCGTCGACTGCACCATGGAGATGGGAGATAAGATTTCAACCGTCACCCTCCTAGAGATGGTGATCCAGCGCTGCCGTGATGAGGAGCAGTATTCTCTCATCAAAGAGCGCTGCAAAATATTAAAAGAGGCGCTCGTCAATGAGATTAACGAGCATGGCCTTGGCCCCGGAAAACGGGAGAAGAAAAAATGAGTATTAATGTCGATAGGCAGTTCGAACATATCTTCGGTTTCGGTGAGGACCCCTCAGTCGAAAATCTCGAAGATATCGAATTTGTCGATGACGACTTTTTTGAGACCTTTAAGGATGAGTTAACAAACTCCGAGACGCTCACCGTAGAGGACTTTGAGGCTCTGCGTGATGTCAAGCTGCCCGATCCTCTCACCCAGGTCTATGCTGAGATGGCCGGCGTCGACTACCCTGAAGCTGCTTGGGCTGCAGGCGACCCTCAAGAGCTTCAAGAGATCACCAATAACTTAATCGACTCAATCCCCAACGACCCACCCCTTCGCCTCCAAGAGAAGGTCAAAGCCTACATAGCCGGCGTCAAAACCGACGACCCCGCCATTGGAAAGGCCGTTGTCGAACTCAAAGAGATGGCCTACTTCATCCAAAACATCCGCATCGGCGCCAATAAAAACCTCAACACCCACCAGACAAACCAAAGAAACGCTGATATCCATTTTGCCCAAGGTGAATTTGGCACCGAGACCTTTGAGGCGATCTCCAATGTCTCCGGCGAGATCAAAAACAAAGAGGGCAGAACATCCCTCGCCGCCTACCTCACCATCTTAGCCGATGTGAACCTCAAATACCGTAACGTCCTCTACGAGGTGATGAACAAAGACGGTATGGTGAGCCTCGAGTTAACAAACAGCCGCATGATGCTCCAAGAGGATAAGATGCAGCATCAGAAAATTTCAACCGACCGCCAGCAGCGCAAGCGCCGCAAGATGATCAAGAAGATGAAAGAGCAAAATAGATTGATGAAGGGTCTTGGAATTACGCTGATTATTGTAGGAACACTTTTGGCTGTGGCAAGTATGGGAACCTCGAGCGTTTTTTCGGCGACGCTATTTGCTATGGGTGCAGGAATGGCGGTTGGAGGATCAATGATGACGGCCCAATCAGAAGGAACAGATTTTGGGTCAGCAATTGCTAAGTCTGCTGCCGATGATTTTGGAAAAGATGGTGCTATGATACTTCTTATCTCTGTGGCTGTCGTTGCTGCAGCTCTGACCGCAGGAGGCGGTATGGCAATTGCTGCCGGTTCTACCTCTTTTGCTGCTAACTCCGCTCTAATTGGTGGTACAATCGTCATGTCAGCGATGATGCCTGCTGCGGTGGCTGCATATCAAGAAGAGCGCATTCAACATTACGAGAATAAAGGTAGTGAAAAGGCAGAGATGAAAGCAGCTCATGATGCGATGGTATTTTCCATTGCCTTTTCGGCAACAGTCCTGGTTGTTAGTGTCGGAGGAATGTATGGAGCATCAAGGGCAGGGACAACTGCGGCTCAAGCGGCCGATGATGCAGCCATCAAAGGTGCCCAAGGGGCCTCTGCTGGAGGAACAGGGTCGACAGGAGGAGGAACAGGATCGGCTGGAGGAGCCGGAGCAAAGGGTGGCGCTGCGGCAGGTACTGGATCTGGAGCTGCGGGGGCAGGGTCTGCCGCAGGAGCTGGAACCGCGGGTGGTAGTGGGGCAGCGTCTGGCGCAACTAAGGCTGCTCAGAGCACCTTTCAAAAGATGGTTGAATCGGTGAAGAGCTCCGTGAGCGCAACATTCGATGCCATGCACGTGGCTGCTTTAAACATATCAGCCACTGCCCAGGCTTTTGAAGCAATTTCTCAGGGAACTCTCGCTGTTATCTCTGCGCAGCTGGCTCTTCAGCAGGGCGACATCGCTAAGATGAAGGCTCATACTGAGGCACACTTAACGATGATGACAGCAGCTGTTGATGCTGTAAAGATGGCCTCTGAACAGATGTTAAAGGGAGCTGAGGGTATGCCGCAGCTGATCACCCAGGTCTCTGAAAACTTCACCCAAGCTATTGAGGATATGAGTAAGACCCTCAGCGCGATTACAAGTGGTCAGTCGGCTGCGCACTCGATGCAGAGCAGTGGTTCAACGGCTCCGTCGAAACCGACAAAGCAGATGGAGGAGCAGGCAGCGCAGGCTGTGGCCGCACCTGCCGCCGCAGCTGCAGGTCAAGGAACGGTTTCAGGTGTTGAATCCAAGGCGATGAACGAGGCTGCCTCGGCAAAAAAACAGTTTGCTATGCTAGCGATCATCCGCGCTGTTGCCTCAAATATTGCCAAAGCGCTAATTGCGCAAGGAATGAAGCCAAATGATGCCATGAAGGTGGCGATGTATCTTGCCACAACGCTTTTAAAAACCCTTGCTCAGACGCAGCAAAATGGTCTCAAGCTTCCCCCTGAACTTCAGTTAAAAGCTGAAGAGAATCCGGCCCTTTTAGCCCTTGCAGCGATGCTCTCTAAGTCGTCAAAGACAGATCCAGAACTTAAAAAGTTGATGGACTCCGATAACTTAGCTGACCTCGGCGATTTGGGAGATGATAAAACGATGGATGAACTGATCAAAGTGTTAGAGAAGCTCTCCAAAGATGATCCAGAGATGGCTCAACTTCTCAGCTTAATTAAAGGATTAAGAGGCAATCCGGAGAGTCCCTTCTCCTTCGCCTTTAAGACCCTACAGGCGATGACAGCGGCTATTAACCTCTCCGGCGAAGATGTCGAGGGTGAAGAGAACAAGGAAGTGGGCGTTGGTAAGGTTGGTAAAGCGAGTGAAGCGGCCGAAGAGGTTGATATATTAGACCTTCTCCTCGGAGGTGAGGCACAAGTAGAATTGAAGTCACTAGAGGAGGAGGGTGATCCCCTCGCCATGCTTGGTGATCTACTAGGTAGTGGTGAAGAAGAGAAGAAAGAATTAAACGTTGGTTTTCAATACATTAGGAGCTAATTTCTTAACGAAAAATTAACTGAAAAATGGTGCTAAATTAACGTTAACTTACTATAATTAAAGAAGATGAGGTGGTGATATGGTTGAAAATATTGGTGGTGGCCCAGCAGCCCCACAAGTTCTACCAGATATTAGTCAAGAGAGAGCCGCTCTTCTTGATCAGCTAAGTGGACGAGAGAGTATCGCTCAGCAGCTGTTAGCGGGTGAGTTTGAACTCAATGAGCAGCAGCTCACACAAGAGGCTGAGGCGTTAGCAGAAGAGATCGAGTTTTATCAAAACAAGGCGAAGCAAAAGAATGTCGACAAGAAGTGGGTTAAAGATAAAGGCAGCGAACTCGAAGGCTTAGTGCATAAGATGGAAGAGGATCTTCTTTTACTCAAAAAACTGCTCACAGCAGCTAAAGAGGGAAAGGGACTCCAAGATGATGTCTTAGGCGATCTATCTCCCGAGGCGGTCGAGAAGATGGTGGCCGGATTAAAGGGAAAAGGCCGTTCTCTAGTGA
>JAJFMK010000051.1 GCA_021772215.1 Chlamydiota bacterium
CCTAAAACAGCTCTGTTGGTTGGGAAATATTCTAACAACTCGAGTCCTTCTTTTGATTTCCTGATTCATTCTCTCAATAAGATTGGTGCTTTTCATATGCTTGTGATGCTGCACTGGTAAGCGATAGAAGGTGAAGGTCTCTTGGATGTTCTCCTCTACCCAAGAGCAGAGCTTTGGATATCGAGATTCCCACTTCCCAAGCCATTTTCCTAAGTCTGCTTGAGCTTCCCCTAAATTCCTTCTTTCGTAGATCCAGCGAAGCTCTTGCAGACAATCATGATCTCCTTTCCTAGGAAGATAATCCAGTGCATTTCGTAAGAAATGCACATAGCAGCGCTGCCAGACTGATTCTGGGAATATCTGTGTTACTGCTTTTTTAAGACCTTCATGATTATCGCTAACAATGAACTCCACACCTCTTAAGCCTCTCTCTTTAAGCCTACGGAGGAAATCTTTCCAACTAGTTGTGCTCTCTCTGTTTGCTATCTCAAGACCTAACAACTCCTTTTTGCCATCAGAGTTAATGCCTAAGGCAATCAGAACAGCTTGTGAGACAACAATCCCTCCTTGTCTGACCTTCTCATAACGTGCGTCGAAGATTACATATGGATAGGTCTCATCTAGAGACCTATTAGCAAACTCCTCTAATTGCTCATCAAGTCCCTTATTGATATTGCTAACCGATGAAGCAGAGATTGAATGACCACAGAGTTCTTCAGTAATAGCCTTAACCTTTCTAGTAGAAACTCCTTGAATGTACATCTCAGCTAAGGCAGAGAAAAGAGCCTTCTCGGAACGTTGATACCTCTCAAACAGCTCAGTAGAAAATTTGCCATCACGATCGCGAGGCACTCTTAGCTCAACAGTCCCAACTCTAGCGACAAACTGTCTGTTGTAGTATCCAGCTCTATACCCATTTCTCTGGTCACTTCGTTGGTATGTGCTGGCTCCGATAGCCTCTTCCATCTCTTGTTCTAAGATGTTATTGAGAATATCTGCGACGATCGGTTTTAGAAAATCATCGTTTTGTGAGAGAATGCTCTTCACTTCTTGTATAAGTCCATTTTTGGCCATGGTGTTCTCCTTATTGTTGTTTGTTATGGAGAATTTACATCATGGCCACTTTCGTCTAAAAGTTTTTGCACACAAACTTATACACAATCAAACTACACCTCTGCAATGAACTGGGCAAAAAAAGTTCTGAAGCCTATCAAAAGCTCGTAGACACATCTGATCTAAGGAATCTCTCTTTCAGCAATTCAGCAAAAATGATCGGTCAAAAACTATGGCCACTTTCATCTAAAAGTTTTTGCACACAAACTTATACACAACCTTAAAGAATTGATTACTTAGGAACTAGCGCTAGAATATTTCTTAAGACCAGCAGCCCAAAAAAGGCGCGTTATAAAGTAAAGAAGTAGGGCTCCCACCAGCAACGCAACAACTTGCCCAGTAGAATAGGATCCTAAGAGGATTTCTGCTGGCATGTTCCCAGCCAGTATGATTGGAACACAAAACCCAAAGAGAACCTGAAGTATCATTGGATAAAGTTTTAGCGGCTTTGATCCCAGACGAACCACAGCATTAATCAGCTGGAATGCATTGGAAAAATCAGTTAACCAAAATGTGAGGATCATCAGGATTTGATTTATCAAATATATTACGAATGTTCCTAACAAAATCGCCAAAACAAAGCCCAAAACGATGCCAACGGATAAAGTTAGTCCCTCTCCTTCGATCCCTTTCCAAATAAAAAATATAGGTATTATTAAGTTGATTAGAGAAGGATAATCCAACCGTGTAAAACTTGATAAGAACATCGAGTCCACTGGCCTAATCAGATCGTAATCTAACTCCCCATATTTGACCTTAAATGCGAAGTCGTCATGACCAATCTCAAACAGAAAACTGTATAGATAGACCATACAGTTAAAGCTTCCGAAAAGAACATAGAAGGCACTGCGGCTCCAATACCCAATTGTCTCACCAAAGGTAAAATAGACATCTATGGCAAGATACTCCGAAAAGATGAGCAAAACACCAAAAACAACAAACATCAATGAGGAGAGCCGATAGATAAGCATCTGCTGGACACTAACCTTAGCTCGAAGGGCAATGATTTGCATCCAATGCATCAACAGCCGACCCCCTCGTATCGTTTAACTCCCAGAAAGAACGTAACATAAGAAAGAACAATAAATACTATATTCATGAACACTAAGTTTAAAAGATGTGCTTGTATCAGCGCTTCTGTTAGCTCGTTTTGGAATACCTTTACGTTAACATATGAAAAATAGGCAAACGGAGTATATGGAGCCCACGAACTGATATATTTGGGCAACAAATCAAGGGGTACAACTGTTCCCCCCAAGATCGCCATACACGCTATGAATAGGTTCTTTATCGGCCACATCTCAACAATAAAAAACGCCAGACAGGAGATAAAAAAGCCAAAAAAGAATGCCAAGGAAAAGCTAAACAAGAACATCATTATCTGCATAAGCCCGATATCATACCCTCCCCATGTTGCAAAAATGGCATAAACTATTGCAAATAGAGTTAAGTGAAAAAATTTAACGCCAAAAAACTCCGCAGCGGAAACAAGCATATAATGACAGGGGCGCAATAGGTAGGCATATATAGTGCCCTTTCTAACATGGATTTGTAGCGAAAACATGTGAAAAGGATAAAAAACCAAAACAGCAAATTGAGCAATGATCAGATAGCTGACCATCTCCTTAAAGGTATAGCCATTAATGGTCTCTTTCCCAACAAAAAGAGCTCGCCACACAACCAATGACCCAACAATTTGAAATAGTCTTAGTACGTAAGGCATCAAAAAGTTAAACCGGTAAACCATCTGCTTCCCGATAAAAATTTTGGCCGTTGTCCAAAATATTTTAACGTTGCTCGAGAATCGCATAAATTGCTTCCTCTAGGGAACCCTTATTAAGTTTTAAATCAGTCAATACATATTTAGAAGTAAGCTGATGCAAAACCTGGTTCAACTCACTCGTTTCACACTCTATTTTATGGGACTGCTTTTCTATAGTTTGATACTCTATCTTGTATTTCTGGCTACAATTTTCGACCAACTGCTCCACACTTCCATCATAGGTAATAGCACCTTCTCGAATGATTAAAAGTCGATCACAGAGCTTTTCAATGTCTATCAAATGGTGGCTGGTAAAAAGGATAGTGACACCCAACTCATGCGCAATCGTTGTTAAAAAGTCACGAATCGCCTTTTGGCTGAAGATATCTAGACCGATTGTGGGCTCATCTAAAAAGAGCACCTTCGGATTATGCAATAGAGCCGCGATGAATTCACACTTCATTCTCTCTCCTAGCGAGAGATTTCTCGTAGGAGTATTCAAATGCCTATCTAGATTTAAAAGGTTGGAAAAGTAATTTATTCGCTCTGAATATTCCTTTTGACTGACACCATAAATGACCCTTAGTGTCGCGAATGTGTCTTTGGGGGGTAGATCCCAAATGAGCTGACTTCTTTGCCCCAAAACAACACCGATCTGCCTCAAAAAATTCTTATTCTTTTTGTGGGGCTCAAACCCCATTACAGATACTGATCCCTCATTTGGAGCAAGCATCCCCGTCAATATCTTAATTAGCGTTGTCTTTCCAGCTCCGTTGGGTCCTAACAGCCCAACTATAGTCCCCTTCTCTAGTTGGAAACTCACCTCATCTACAGCAAGATTATGATCATGGTTGCGTTTAAAAAAATCTCTTAAAGTTCCCCGCAGCCCTTCCTTCTTACTGAAAGTCTTATATCGATATGTGATCTTATCTACTTTTATTGTCATGCTTAAATTTTGTTCTAATCCTCTCTCCAGGAATGGTGAAGTACCCATGTTGACATAAGTGAAACTGCTCTAATTGTGGAGAGGTAACTTTTACGCAGGAAAACCCCTCAGATTCAAAAATTACTGTAGTGTATATGTCAATTGATCTTAATTGAAGGTTGCTAACCAACATATCAAATAATATTTGAGGACTTGTACCCGGATTGTTAGATACAAATTCTTCTTTTTGTAACTCATCTGCAATTTCAGGAAGGAACATCTTAGCACATCTTCTGAAAGAGGGCCATCGTCGAAATCGTTCAAGTATAACCTTTTGTCGCTGAATCTCTTTTTGATCCAAAATCTCCTTAGCCTGAATTGCCTCAAGTATTGCTCTTTCTAAAGCATAAACGGAATTTAACGAACATCCCGATCCAAATGGTTGAATCGGTAAACTTTGCTTTGTGAATGAAGCCAAGAAAACAGGTATCCCAAGATCAGATGTGATGTCCAATATAATCAAGTCATCTCCATGAACTTTCTCGGCATAACTGAGCAATTCAAGCAAATATCTAGGTATTGAATTCTTCTTAACAAGCTTTACATGATGTCTCTGTGCTACAAATGAAGAATATAGAAAAAGTGAAAGAGCATCTCTTTCAATTATTTCTGAAATCCCATGAATTGCTGCCTCATTAAAATTTGAACCCGCTGCCGTCCCATTGTTTGAACAAAATTTTGCAAGCAAATCCTTTTTTGGAATCTCTAGAAAAGGATTGACTTGGATCAAGGGCAAATAACCTAACTTCCCTGAGATAATATGAGCACAACTCTTCCAAGGCAGGCTCACATCATAAAAATTTTTCTGCAAGCATTCACGAAAAGGCAGCGGTAAAACAGCTCGATCTATACCTGCTTCTAACTCTGATAGTGAATGGTCTGATACTCCATCGGAATTCAGAGACTGTGAGACTGCTAAATAGTGTTCAAGCGCCTCATATTGCGCACTCAGAACTGACTGAATTCCAAGACCCTTGCCATTTCCGCGCTCAACTGACTTGCCATCCTTTAGTAACCAACATATGGAAGAGTGGGCACTTATTTGTTGGACTTCGTAAGACATGCCAAGAACTTGAACAATACGTTCAAAATTGAATCTTGATTCTGCTGATTCTAGAAATCGCTCTCGGCATGCCATTGACATGGTTGAACAACCTTAATTAGCTATCACACTCAGGTTCTTCAACGATATCAAGTACTTCCAATATTTCTCTCTCTTCGGAAGTTAGTCCCTCAAAGTCACCGACTGTTGGTGAATCTGTCATTTCAGATCTTGATCTTCCCATTGAATTCCTCCTATGTTGCAATGGTTTACGTGAATGCGCCGCAAACTATTTTCCTTCAAGTTAAGAGAAACACCTCTTGAAATGAAATTATGTTTACTGCATGCAATCGATGGTACGTCCCACCCCGTTTATTAGCAAGTATTATTAGAAAAAGTCTAAGCGCAAAGTTGTAATGTCACCATTTCACCAAAGTTAAGATGTCACCCTATTGAATTAATGGAGATGACAAACTTTGGAGGCGAGGATGAGCCTGAAGAAGGCGTCTGTGAAGATAAAATTTTCACTGAGGCAGATATAGAGGATGCACCAAAGCTACCCAGAACGGCAACCTTGTATCCCTACGCTAAAGGAAGGAGCTTTTCGACCATCGAAAGGTAAGAATTTGCAAATCAGACCTTACATAGATGTAAAATCATTAGCAGTTAAGGCTGAAGTGGTTACTTTTCATGGTTTTCGTTGTTTACTAGTAGTGGGACCATATAATATAGCATGCGCAACTCTAGCGCTTACAAACCCATTTCTAAAACTTTATTTCATGGCTAAAGGGATGGGAATCAAGTTTCTTTGGGATGGGGTTGTCACGGGACCCCAGATAGCACAAGAAATAAGCAGCTTGATTGAAACAATTTCTAGGGAGGATACTGAACGCCCTAATTGGGGTAATGTTTATCCACTTTTTGATTTAATCAAGAACGATCATTGGATGCCCCACAAACAATCAGAACTATCTTCCCATCGAATCAGACTGATAAGACTGCACTAGACTGACAACAAAAAATGAGAACAGGAAAAGTAAATTTGCTATCGTATTGCTGAAGGGTTTGTGAGAGGGATTAATGGTATCAAAAAAGTACTTATACAAAAATGTAGTGAAGATTTAAAATAAGGTTTTTAAGCTTTTACACCTCCAAAGGAAACAAAAAAAATGGCTATCAATTTTGACATCACACTACAGCTCCTTAGCTTGCAAAGGGATCTGAAAGAGACAGAAACAGACCGGACAAGTTTAGAAGAAAAGGTAGGCAAGTTATCAAGAGAGAAAAGAGCATTAGAGGATCAAATAGCTAAAGATCGGCCCTCTACTGAAATAGGAAAGTTAATCATTAAGGCTGAAATTATTGGTTTTCATTGCGCTCGGTGGTTGCTAATTGGAGGGGCACTTAGCCTTGCCACTCCAGCTGTTGGGGGAATAATTAGCATAGTGAATGCAACTTTAGGCGGGGGAATTTCCCTTGCGAATCCAGCTCTTTTGAGTAGTCTTCTCACAAAAGAGATACAACTTCAATATCTCTCTCAAGTAGGATTGAAAGCCCGCCTGATCGCATCAGACGCCAAAAATACTTTTAAAGAAGTATCAAAAGATGAGGTTAGTCATCCGAACTTGTTAAAAATTATTCCTCTTCCCAACGTAACTCAAAAAGATATTGAAATTACAGCAAAAGAAGTTAAAGAGATCTTCCAAAAAGAGCTGCCAGCTCTGTTTAGGGCTCTTGGAAATTTTTGGGCTAATGATATGAGAATATCATAAATAGTTCGCGTCCGCAGGCGCGGACACGAAACTTTACCTTATAGATAGGCTTTAGGCGATCTTTTTGATGTATTCGATCACATCGCCAACGGTTTTAAGCTTCTCAGCCTCCTCTTCGGAGATCTCGCAGTTGAAACGCTCCTCAAAGGTCATGATTAACTCTGTTAAGTCGAGGGAATCTGCATTGAGATCCTCGATAAAGTTTTTTGAGGGGTTAACCTCCTCACGGTCGACACCGAGCTGTTCGACAACGATGTCAATGACTTCTTCTTCTAATGCCATAATATCTCCTTTACATAATCATTCCACCATCCACCGAAAGCACCTGACCTGTCATGTAGTTTGACAAAGGGGACGCCAAAAAGAGTGCCACAAAGGCAATCTCCTCGGGCTGACCAATGCGTTTCATAGGAATCTGATCCACAATGGCCTGCTTTTGCGTAGAGCTTAAACTATCTGTCATTTTTGTCTCAATATAACCGGGCGCAATACAGTTAACTTGTACGCGGCCAGCCAACTCTTTAGCAAGCGATTTTGAGAATCCGATCATCCCCGCTTTAGAGGCGGCGTAGTTGGTTTGGCCCGGATTTCCCATCAGACCGACAACAGATGTGACGTTAATTACCTTCCCCTTTTTTGCCTTTAGCATGGGACGCAAAACCGCTTTGCAGCTGTTGTAGCAGGACTTCAAATTGATCGAGAGCACATCATCCCAGTCACTCTCATCCATACGCATCAAGAGTTTATCTTTTGTGATACCGGCGCAGTTGATAAGCACATCGATCGGCCCAACATCGGCTAAAATCTGTTTAATCGCAGCATCGACAGCCGCGTGGTCTGCCACATCAACTGCCATAAAGGAGACATTCTGACCTAAACTTTTGGCTACCTCGTCCCCTTTTTCCTGATTGCGTCCAAAGAGAACAAGTTTTGCCCCATTTTGAGCAAAGAGCTCAGCAATGGCCTTGCCGATTCCGGATGTTCCCCCAGTGATCACAACAACTTCATCTTTAAGATTAACTTCCATTCTCTATCCTGCCAGTTTTTCTAAATCTTCAACCTTTTCAATCGACGTTGTGGTTGCCAGCTTACAAATTTTGCGGTTGAGGCCTGCCAAAACGCGTCCACAACCCATCTCGATATACTGTTCGACACCCGCCCCTTCCATCTTTTTCACCCCCTGCTCCCAACGGACAGAGCTGTAGACCTGCTGTTCAAGAAGGGCAGGAATCGATGGGATCTCACTAACAAAATCTCCTGGAACATTCATCACAATCTCGATGGGCCCCTCTTTAAAAGAGACGGCCTGCAGAGACTCTTTGAGGCGTCTTGCGGCGCTCTTCATCAAACCAGAGTGGAAGGCACCCGCCACCTTCAGCGGCTGAACGCGCTTGGCGCCGTCAGTGAGAAGGGCTGCGCTGGCCACCTCGACTCCCTTAGGAGTTCCTGAGATGACAATCTGTCCTGGAGAGTTGTAGTTAGCGACCCAAAGATCATTTGGCATATTGAGTGTGCGGCAGGCGGCGTCGACGGCATCAGCTGAGAGCCCCAAAACAACCGCCATACTGCCGACAGTTTCAAGGCACGCCTCGTGCATAAAGGAGCCGCGATCTCTCACAAGCAATAGGGCATCTTCAAACTTTAACCTCTCGGCTGCAACTAGGGCAGTATACTCACCTAAGCTTAAACCTGCTGCCACATCAGCTTTGAGGTCCGGACAGAGAGATTGGACCGTACGCAGTATTGCCATGCTCGTCACAAAGATTCCCAGCTGGCTGTTGCAGGTTTCGGTCAGCTTATCTTCGGGTCCCTCAAAGATAATCTTGGAGAGGTTCATTTTCAACAAATCATCAGATTGTTCAAAGAGCTCTTTAGCTATGGGGTAGTTGTCATAAAAACTCCTACCCATCCCTACGTATTGAGCACCTTGCCCAGGAAAAATAAAGGCTCTTTTACTCATATTAGTTAGCCACCTTTGTGACAATAGAGGCGCCCCAGGTCAGTCCCCCCCCAAAAACCACTAAGAGCAGATGCTCTCCCACCTCAATGGTCTCAGCTTGTGTCAGCTCGTCGAGTGCGATAGCGACTGTAGAGGCGCTGGTATTTCCATATTTTTGAATTGTCTTATATACCTTATTGGGATCGACGTTCATATATTTACCGACGGCATCAATGATGCGTAAGTTGGCCTGGTGCGGCACAACCCAAGAGATCTGCTCCTTTGTTAAGCCGGCCTGCTCCATACATCTTTCAGAGGCGCTTGTCATCCGTCGAACGGCATGTTTGAAGGTCTCCCTTCCTTCCATTTTGATAAAGTGCTCTTTGGAAGCAACAGTCTCACCCGTTGGAGGAAGCTTAACGCCGCCGCCTGGGATATAGACTAGGTTATAGCAGCTTCCGTCGGAGCCTAAAGAGCAGGCGTCGATCGAAAAGCCGGGACCCTCTGTCGAAATCACAGCGCTTCCTGACCCATCACCAAACAGTACACAGGTGTTGCGATCCTCATAATCTGTAAAGGCGGAGAGCTTTTCAGGTGAGACGAGAAGGACATGTTTATATAGACCCGACTCGACATAGGCTTTTGCCACAGAGAGTCCATAGATAAAGCCGCTGCAGGCAGCCTGAAGATCAAAGGCGGCTACATCGTTGCTAAGTCCCAGCTTCTGCTGAACGACGCAGGCGGTGTTGGCTACCAGGTAATCGGGCGTACAGGTGGCCACAATAACACAGTCAATTTGATCTTTAGAGATACCGGAGCGTTCAAGCGCTACTAGCGAACTCTTAACGGCTAAATCAGATGTATGCTCATCAGGAGCCGCTATGCGTCTCTCCTTAATTCCAACACGGGAGGTGATCCACTCATCAGTGGTATCGACAATCTTCTCTAGGTCACTATTGGAGAGAACCTTAGAGGGAAGATAGGACCCCATCCCGATGATTCGCGCTTTTTTTTGCATTCAAATCCTAAATTGAAAAATTAATATCTATTTTACCACAGGTTGAAAAAAAAGTCGAAGATCTAATGGAAAATTAGGTATTGTGTCACTTATGCAGTACCCGGAACATCTTGAAAAAATCATTACGACTTTCCGTAAATTACCCGGCGTGGGCGGACGAACGGCTGAGCGCTTTGCCTTCGATCTTCTCACTTGGGAGGAGGCGCAGCTCGCCGCCTTTGCCAAACTAATCGATGAGACCCCTCAAAAGATTGAAAGCTGCTCAAATTGCGGCGCGCTTTGTGAAAGGCAAAGCTGCAATTTTTGCCAAAACACAAAACGGCACCAGCAGATCCTCTGCATCGTTTCTTCACCAAAAGAGATCTTCTCAATTGAAAAGACAGGACACTACCGCGGACTCTACCATGTGATCGACGATCTTCTCTCGCCATTAGATAATAGGGCGCCCTCAGCTGTCACGATTCAAAAGCTAAAGCAGCGAATCAAAAGTTTAGGAGTGAAAGAAATTTTAATCGCCTTTAATGCTTCATTGGAAGGCGACGCCACAGCCCATTTTCTCAAAGAGGAATTACTAGACTTTAACCTCCCCATCTATCGCCTCGCCTTCGGTCTTCCGATGGGAAGCTCTATTGAATTTGCAGATCCCGGAACATTAGGCCGCGCGCTAACACACAAAGCCTTGTTCTAATTGCATTTATCGCCCTTCCTATATTATGATGTGACGACTGTAACGAGTTGAATTTGATGAAAACTAGATTTACATTTCTCTTCTTAGTCCTACCCCTGGTCCTTTTTGCCCAGATGTTGCCCTATGACAACCAGGTTGTTGAATATGTCAACATTGAATTGATGACGTCTGGTGATCGTACGCCTCATGGGCGCGCCTCCGTTTTAAGTCGGATGGGCGTCAAAAAAGGGGGTCTCTTTTCACAGACTCAGTTTGACCGCGACCTCAAAGCGCTCGCACAAGAGTATGATTGGGTCGAGCCCTATGTAACATCTAGTAATGGGCAGATTCAGATTATGATTAGGATCTGGTCAAAGCCGATGATCCGCTCGATTAAATATTGCGGTAATAGCGAGGTTCGAACATCGGAACTCCATAGCGAATTGGGCATCTCTCCTTTCACCATCTTCGACCGCGTCGCTTTTAACAAGGCGGTCCATGGCCTTCGCACTTACTACGTCAAAAAGGGCTACTTTGAATCGAATGTCACCTATAACCTCATCCGTGACGACGAATGTAACGAGGTGGATGTCGAGGTCGTCGTTCAAGAAGGACGATCGGGACGAATCAAAGAGATCTGCTTTTCTGGCGTGAGCAACGATGAGATGAATGACATCGTCGATCTGATGGTGACTCAGCGATGGAACCTCGTTAACTATGTCTTAGAAGATTCCGGGTATTATAATGAGGACAAGGTCCAGTATGACCAGATTCAGGTACTCAGCTACCTCCAAAATCTCGGCTATGCCGACGCCAAAGTAGAGTTCTCCATCACCGGCGCCGGACGTCCGCGCTGGATCAACCTCCACATTCATGTCTGCAAAGGAACGCAATACCGCTTTGGCGAGATCTCCTATGCAGGAAACTGCGTCTATGAAGATGACACGATCGAAAAGTTGATCTGTATTAATGAGGGCGACTGCTTCTCTCCTGATGCGATGCGAAAGGCTCTTCAAAATCTTCAAGACGCATACGGCATCAAAGGCTACATCGAAACGATTGTCGACAACGACCTCAACCTCGATCCCGATAGTCCCAGCTATAGCGTCCATTTCGATATCGATGAGGGCGAGCAGTATCGCGTCGGCTTGATCCGAGTCTTTGGAAATAATTTTACACAGACGCGCGTCCTGCTCCACGAATCACTCCTTGTTCCCGGCGAGGTGTTTAATATTATGCGCCTTAAGGCCACTGAAGAGCGTCTGCGCAACATCGGCTACTTCGATACAGTCAACGTCTATGCTGTAAGAACTTCTAGCGACTCCCCTCTTGGCGACTGCTACCGCGATGTCCATATCGAAGTGAAGGAGACCGCCACAGGAAACGTCGGTGCCTTCTTAGGATTTAGCACCGGTGATGACCTCGCAGGAGGTTTTAACATCACGGAGAAAAACTTTAATATCCGCGGCCTCAACTACAAAGAGTTGATGAAATATGGTCCACGCGTCTTGAAGGGTGGCGGCGAATACATACACTTCACCGCACAGTTTGGACAGAAGATTAATAACTACGTCCTCTCCTGGACAAAGCCCTATTTCCGTGATACTGCCTGGGTTGTTGGCGTTGACTTTGAGCGCAGCTTTAACCGCGCCGTTGCCAAAGACTATGACCTTGTCGCCCACTCCATTCGACTCCAAGCAAGACGTCCTCTTAACGCTTTTACCTCCTTTGGAGGCCACTACCGCATCAATGACTCAAATGTGCGTATCACAGATGGTAAGAAGAGCCAACAGCTTCGCGAAGCAGCCAAACATGATGGCTTGATTAGTGGCGCCGGTCTACAGCTCTCCTACAACTCAACAAACCATCCTTTGAGGCCCACTGACGGTCTCAAGTCGGTCTTCAGTTCCGAATTTGTCGGCCTTGGCGGCAGCGCCCACTTCCTCTCGTTCGCCTATATCAACAGCCTCTACTTCTGGGCAGGCCAAGATGGGGCTCTACGGTTGCGTGCCGACTTTAAAACAATTCAGACTTTTGACAGTCCTGGAAGAGGCGAAGATGACCTTGCGACGGTACCGCTCAACGAGAGGCTGCTCTTAGGTGGTGACTATCAAGTGCGCGGCTACCGCCCCTATGCGATCGGCCCTAAATTTACAGACACATCAGATCCGCGCGGAGGGCTCTCTTTGGCTCTTCTCTCGGCAGAATATGATTACTTCTTCCATCAAAAATTGCAGCTTTTTGCCTTTGCCGACGCGGGAAATGTCTTCGAAAAATCGTGGCGCCAATTTGACCTAACCCGTCTAAAGACCTCAGTAGGTGTCGGTGCGAAGATGCACCTGATGCCGGGTGCCCCTCCCGTGATTATCGGGTATGGCTGGCCGCTCAATGCAGATAGTCGTTCAGACGTGAAGAATTTCTTTATCTCAATGGGAGCTAAATTCTAATCACTAGTTTAAGGAGAGAATAAAATGGAAAAGAAGAGCTGGAAAAACATGACAGCACTGTTGGCCTTCACGGGTCTTCTACTAAGCGCAAGCCCTCTGGCTGCGGACATAGACATTGGAGTTGTCGACTTCAAAGTATGCGTTGAGAAGTCAAAGCAGGGTAAAGAGGAGCAGGAGAGCTTCGATAAGATGAAGGTGCAGATGGAGTCTGTTCTCGCTGAGAAGGAGAAGGTCCTCACAGATCTAGCACAGAAGCTTCAAGACCCTGACTACCTCGACAGCATCTCTGCTGAAGCGGAGACTGAGATGAAGCGTAAATTCCGCACGCTTAGCCAGGAGATGAGTCAGCTACAGCAGCAGTACTACCAGGTCCTACAGCAGGCACACTACAAAGTGGTTCAGCAGATCAATGAATTGATTTCAGAAGCGTCAAAAACTGTCGCTGCAGACGGAGGTCTTGATCTGATCTTAAACGACGAAAATACCTACTACGCCTCTAAGGCTCTCGATGTAACTGAAAAGGTTATTGCAGAGATGGACAAAAATTTCTCTGAGAAGCCGAAAGAGGAAGACGAAAACGCCCTAAAAGGCATGTTTCCAGGAAAATAATAGATATGGATCAGGTTGGTATTACCCTAGAAGAGCTTGCGAAGCTAACAGAGGCTAAACTTGAGGGCGACCCAAAGCGGCGCATCCTCGGTGTCGCCGGTTTGGAAGAGGCGCAAGAAGAACACGCTTCCTTCGTAGCTCATGCGCGCTACCTTCCCTTGGCTGAAAAGAGCCGGGCAGGGGTGATCTTCATTGCTGAAGATCAGCCGCGCAAAGAGGGGCGCTGCTACCTGATCCATCAAGATCCCTCTAGCGCTTTCCAAAAGGCGCTGGAGATCTTCCGAAAAACTGTGAAAGATCGTATGAGCGCCTTTGAGGGGCTCCATCCGATGAGTGTCATCCACTCGACCGCTTCACTTGACTCAGGCGTCTCTGTCGGCCCCAACAGCGTCGTCGACGCAGCTGCCAAGATTGGAGAAAAAAGCCGTATCGGCCCCAACTGCTGTATCGGCCCGCGCGTTCAAATTGGAGAAAACTGCTGGATCCATGCCGGCGTCACCATCCGTGAAGACTCTATTATTGGCAACAATGTCATCATCCAACCCGGCGCTGTGATCGGCTCCTGTGGCTTTGGATATAAAACCGATGAGCAGGGACATCATCACAAGGTAGACCAGCTGGGTATCGTCGTCATTGAAGATGATGTAGAGATCGGTGCAAACAGCTGCATTGACCGCGCCCGCTTCGATAAGACGATCATCCGCCGCGGCACCAAGATTGACAACCTGGTCCAGGTTGGCCACAACGTCGAGATCGGCGAGCACTGCCTCATCTGTGGTCAGGTCGGCATCGCCGGCTCCACCAAGGTGGGCAACCATGTCATCTTTGCCGGTAAAGTGGCTGTCACTGGCCATATCACCATC
>JAJFMK010000052.1 GCA_021772215.1 Chlamydiota bacterium
GGTGCATATACTCAAATGAAGAAGGGTGGAATTCCCGGTTGGCAAACGTACCGAAATAAATACAAAGCAATCAATATACAATAGAGAGGCTCAACATTTCTGTTCCGTGAATTAACGTTATTTTCAAGATCACTCCATATAAGTACACCCGCCGACCTTGAGGATTTCGTAGTTGGATAGTAAATAAGATTGGGTATCATGTCTCATTTAGACAGAGACATGAGAGAAAGAACCCTTTCATCGCCTAATTAGTAATTTTTATCAGGTTATGCTTTCGGCCTGCGCTTTCTCTGTGTAAGGTAAAGGAGATACTGAATAACTAGAGTACATCCGATTTTTTCAGCAATTTAGTTTTCGCTTGGCTGGTTTTGTAAATTCATACACTGTTGACAGTAGTAGGCTTATGAGCTGGGTCTAATGGGAGCTTAGATTCGAAAAAGTGGTCTATACGAATTGTTAAATGGCTCCTTAAAAATGCCCAAAACTAGATATAGAGTCGTTTCGGTTATGGTTTTCTAACAGGAATTTGACCTATTAGAGAAAGTGCGCGTAACATCGTAAACCGTGATCTGTAGAGAGGGCGAATTAGTGGGTAATTAAAAATTACACCCTAACTTAGAGACGGTTGTATTCGTGAGTATATTCATACGGCCACTCTAGAGGAGTTTCAGAAGCTCTCCTCTTCCCAGCCTTGAGTGTCTAGGAACTCTCCATAGTTACCTAAGAAGAACTGCTGATGCTGATCGTGGCAGACGATCAGCTTGTGCGGGTTGTAGCGATGGAGCACATCTTCGTCGTGAGTGACAAGGACAACGGAGCCTTCAAAATGTGAGATCGCCTCCATCAGCGCCTCGACAGACTCCACGTCGAGGTGGTGGGTCGGCTCGTCGAGGAGGAGGAGATTGGAAGGGGTAAGAAGAATCTTAGCCAGCAGCACGCGGCTGCACTCTCCACCGGAGAGGACGGAGATTGGCTTTTTGGCATCGTCACCGGAAAAGAGCATCGCCCCGCAAGCGGCGCGCACCTGTGCATATGGGGCACTTGGAAACGCCTGTGTCAACTCCTCTTCGATTCTATTTTCCCCGTTTAAGCGCTCTATATTGGTCTGGCCAAAATAGCCAAGCTCTGTGTTCCCACCAAGAACGACGTCACCTGCTGTTGGTGTCAGCTCACCTGCGATCAAACGTAGTATGGTTGATTTTCCGCTGCCATTTTTTCCAATGATCGCAATACGCTCTTGGTTACCCAGTTCAAAACCCAAATTGCGAATCAGCTCTTTTTTAGGGTTAAATGAGAAGCTCAATTGCTTGCAATCGAGAACCTTTTTGCTCTGGTTGCGTCTGTAATTAAAGCGAAAGAGAAGGCTCTGTTCATCTTGCAGAGCCTCCATCTCACCGAGCTTTTCGATCGCTTTGACGCGCGACTGCGCCTGCGCCGCCTTCGTAGCTTTAGCTCCGAAGCGTTCGACAAATGACATCATATGTTTCTTCTTTTTGTCGATCTTTTCGCGCCTTTTCTCATACGTCTCTTCTTGGATCTGAATCATCTCATAGTAGTCTTTGAGATTGCCCTTTACCTTCTTCGCCTTGCCCCGCTTGAGACCAACAACGTGGGTACAGACCTTATTGACGAAGGTGCGATCGTGCGAAATGAGAACTAGTTCACCACGCCAATCGAGCAGAAATTTTTCGAGCCAGCGGATCGCTAAAATATCGAGATAGTTGGTCGGTTCATCAAGAAGCAGAAGGTCTGGATCGGCAGCTAAAACTTTACAAAGAGCAAGGCGGAGCTGATAGCCACCCGAAAAGGAGTGGGGCGGTTTTAAGAAATCGGCATCGGAGAAGCCAAGTCCTTCTAAGATAATCTCCACCTTATATTGAAGTTCCCTCTCCTCTGGAGGCAGACCTAACACCGCCTCTTCAATCAGAGTCTTCTCCGTAAAGCGAAGATGCTGCGGCAAGGAGCCGATGCGTAAGCCCTTGGGAAGACGTAGCTCGCCAGAATCGTGGGTCTCCTCACCTGTCATAATGCGAATCAGCGTCGATTTACCCGAGCCGTTTCGTCCCGCAATAACGATTCGTTCCCGCCGACCGATAGAGAAGGTGACATCTGCGAAGAGCAGCCGGTCCCCATATGATTTTGAGATGCGATCAACTTGTACCATAAAACCTCTCTATAAGTTCATCCACCCCGTCTGTCATATGTGTGCGAAGCAAAGAGATCGCCTGATCGCTTTTTTTCGCCATAGCGAGCTCTGCTAACTGCCGATGCTCTTTGAAATTTCCCTCTAACTCGTTTACTGATTGAAAAGCGAGGCGAACAACCCATTGATGCCTAAGGTGAAACTCCCCTCGGATCCTAGAAAGCGCCTTTAAGGGACAGGCGGAGACTAAAGCGTTGTGAAAAGCGGCGTTGAGAGGCGCCCAGGAGGAAAAATCAACCTTCTTGCCGCACTCGATCTTCTGCAATCTATGCAGAGCAGAAACAATGGATCCTTCCCAGTCATCATCGCCAGCATCGATGGCAAGGCCAAGAGCAAGAGATTCGATTTCGATAAAGGAGAGGATGTTGTCTTTGAGCTCTTGGGCGTTCATCTTTTTGACCTGGTAGCCCTTATGCTCTTGAAAGGTGACAAGCTCTGTCGCTGTCAGTTTCGCTAGAGCCTCCCTTACAGGACTCATACCGACCCCCAACCGCTCTTTAAGCTGCTCGCACGCAAGCCTCTCTCCAGGGAGGAACTCTCCGCTTAAGATTGCGCTTTTGATTGTCTCAAAACAGCTTGTTGAGAGTGTCTGTTTCTCTTCTGCCATAGAGCATCTCCTATCAAAGGCAGATTATCACATGGATTTTCGAAATAATCAACTATTTTCGAAAATTAGACTACATTCTCTTCTTTACGAAGCTTGGGAAGCTTTGAGTTGACGATTTTGTAGTTGTGGACATACTCCGACAAGTTCACCGCGGCGCCGGTAGCAAAGAAGGCGTAAGCAATAAGAGCTATCACGTTAGCAACAGGCCCTGCTGGAGTAAACTGGGCTGCGAGGAAGAGAACACCGGCAATTATAGAGACGACAGCTGCAACGGTTTCATAACGACTCGCCTCCTTAGCTACTGCCAGGCGGTCTTTGAGATGGGAATAGATGCGGGTATTAGCACCTACTGGATCATCGCTGTAAATCTCATTAGATGATTTCCTTAGATTCTCCACCTCCTTAGGAGTGACGTAAAAGTATTCATACAACTCCTCATCGTTGAACTGATTTAGGAGGTTTTCTTGAGTTTTGGGTGAGCCGTGATTTTCAAAGTTAGCCTCTTTTGCCTTTTCAAGACGATCCTCCATTTTAACGACCATCTTCAACCGATGATGAATCATACAGAGCTGAAGAACACGGAATACAGAACCGATACCGAAGACATAGTTGAGGGGCGCCTCTAGAAGGTCCCCTTTACCCAAAAAGATGTGTGCAAAACCGTGAGAGCCAACAATCGAGGCAAAGGTGATATCTCCCACAAGCTGTGAAACACGAAACCATTTAGTGCTCTTGTTAGTATATGTCGCTAAAACAGCTGTTAGACGGCTGCAAGCGTGAGGCAGGTAGAGAAGAACCGCAACGCGTGAAATATCAAGAGCTCGTCCCGCCTGTTCAAAAAAGTTAAAGAGAAAACGTAAAACAACATTAGCAACGTAGTAGGCGTTGAGCGCACCTTCGATGATATAATCGCGACAATTTTCAAGACGCTTTACAGCGCGCCGCCCACCCTCCTTCAGAGTGATACCTTTACCATCAACATGGCAAAGATTTCCCATGTCGAAATTGAGGCGAAAGATCGCATCTGATCTTCCTACACTCTCTGCAGCTGTAACATTACTACTTACCACTTTCTTAGTGCCTTATATAAGTTTAGCCCCCCATTGTAACTTTTTTTTGTAAATTTAAGTTAAATGCGATGTGAAGAGACTGCAAAGAGAGTTATAACTCAATAAATTAGC
>JAJFMK010000053.1 GCA_021772215.1 Chlamydiota bacterium
GAACTCAAAGGGATAGCCCCCTCAAATTCTCCATTAAGGACCTTTTTACTAAAAGTCGCCCTTTGAACTAGCAGCCTGCTCTCCTCCCGGGTCGCTATCCCCTCTTTTTGCACAAGTAGAGAGTTAAGAAGGTGACTCTGAAGGGTCGCTAGCTCATAGGGAAAGTTTTCTCGACTCTCTCCCAACCCGGAAAATAGCCGGCTCACAAAGAGCATTTTTCCCTGTAAAAAGGTGCGGTTTGCCACACCGGTTAACTCTCTTTGACAGCGGGCAAAGTATCGACAGAGGAAAAGAGCTAATTCGCGGCTCTCTCCCTTAGCACAGGTTCGCTCCAGTTCAAACAGTAACTTGCTATGCAACTTTTGATCCTTTAAGTGGTTCTCTGTCAAGCAAAGAAGAAACTCAATCTCGTCAATAGATAGTGGGTTCTCTAATAGGGATAAATGATCCAAAAATAGGTTGAGGTTATATACCAGCATGAGGCGATTTTCGTTGCGATTTGAAGAGATATCTCTCAGGTAGGCTTTTACAGTTTCTCGTACTGTAAGTGGAAGAAAATCTCGTTGAGCGTAAACACTCCGAAGTTTTTTCAACCTTGTCTGAAAAAGAGAAAGAGACTCTTTCTCCGCTTCAACCCGGTTAGAGAGCCTTGAAAAAAGCTGTTCCACGTTCTGGGGTAGCTCCCCACCAAGAGAGCTTCCCATCTCGACTTCAACAATCTGCTCATCGACTAGCTTTTTAAATAGATAAAACTGCTCAACTGAAAGGGGCCATTTTTCCCAATAGGCAGCAACCTCGTCCCAATTTTTTAGCCAATCTAGAAGGCTTAAGCGTAAATTGAGGCGATGCACTGCGCACTCCTCTTCTCTCCCCCTAACATCGGGCAGAGTTTTCAAGACCAACTGGCAAAATTCCAGGTATTGATCTGGGTTAAAATGAGAAATATCTTGCCTCACAAGCCAGCCCATATGATCCCATATCGCAGCAAAGCAGGACTCTTCCTCCTCAATCTCCTCTACTCCCAGCCTCCTACTAAAATGAGCCTCCAACTTCTCCTTAGTGCGCGCCGGATCCATATCGAGCAGATCGATCGAGTGCCTCTGCTCAAACGCAACTATTTGACCAAGAAGTTCAAGCGCGCCTGCCACAGTTTGCCCCTCCTGATCAAGCCGTTGAATCGAGGCATAAATCCCCTCCCTCTCTTGCTGCACAGTAGAGTCTTCAGTTGGTTGCTGCTGCTCTGCCTTGGCGACATCTCCTTTTAACGCCTCTATCTCATCCTGTAGAGCTAAAATGACCGCATCCTTCTCTGTTTTAGCCGATTCAAGCTCTTTAATCCGCGCCTTTAATTCTACAGCACCTTTCAGCAGCTCCTTAACCTCCGCCACTTTTCCATTTATCACCTCCCTCTCCCTTTCAAATTCCTTGCTCCAGGATTTCAACTCAATTTGCTGTTCCCTAAGCTTCTCTACAAGCTGAATAATGATAGAGTGTATTTGCAGCGTCAGATCATTTGCTTCATCTCTTTGCAAAAACACGAACTCTTCGCCTAGACGATCTAGAAGTGCAGAAATTTGAGCATTTTCGGCGCTATCATCGAGGGCAAAATTTTCAGGCTCATCGGTACTGCCCTCGCTGTCTTCAATGCTTCCAGCGCCCTGTTCAACTTGAATGTCCTTTAGTTTATTCACAGCCTCATTACAGATTTGCCTAACGGATATAAGTAAAGGGAAGCCCATGCTACGATTGTTGAGATTCAGATCAGATGAAATTTTTTGGATTAAAGGAATTGCATCAAAACATTCAGCCGCTACTGCCTTGTCCACGGCCTTTTGAATTTTCTTAATTGCGCTTTCCATTCCAGCCCGAGTATCTATCACCTGCAGACCGACACATGCTTGCAATTCGGCCAGGACCTCATCATGATTTTGGTGGGTTTCAGTCGTTTCCTGTATTGGCGTGGGCTTTGGTGGTTTTGGCGGAGGAGCTAAGCTATCATGAGTTTCTGTTTTTTCATTAACTGATGTTGTAATGCCTTGTAAAACTGCGTCGTAATGAGCCGTTAAATTGTCTGATAAAGCTTTAAAATCCTTAGGGGCTTCGAATTTATAATCCTCATCTTCTTCAAGTTTGGCCCCTAATGCGTTTATTCTAGACCGGAATGACTCCTGTGATTCTACTGATTTGTGATCTGACGGAAGGCTAGATTTCTGTGAGGGCTTTGACGATTTTAGCTGAGGAGCTGGACAATCTTGGATTTCAGCGGCTTCTTGTCCTGGTGGACTCTTTGGCGACTGAACTGGAATTTGCTGTTGGTTTGCCTGTATTTTTTGAATCGCTTCATCACAAGCTCTAATGATTTCATCTCTGATTTTATCGAGCTGAATACGCACAGGAAATAAAGGATGTCCATTCTGACCATCTTTGTAGTGGGAAAGAATCGGCCCTTTTTTTATCAATTCGATCAAAGGAAGAGCCTCCGCAGCTCTTAACCCAGATAAGAAAAGCAGAGCTAATTTGAGGTTATGTGAGGCCAAAGTAATATTAATTTTTTCAGCGGAATCAGGTTTAGGTGATTTTCCAATACCGAACGGTGTGCCGTGGAATTGCATTGGTTTTGCATCCTCTAGTTGAGTTGAGGATGCTTTTAGTTTCTGAAGGTATCTTTCAGCAATTGCTTTTTTCCTTGCTTCTTGATCTAAACTCTCGAGTTTTTTCAAAGCGACAATCTTTTCATTTAAATCAAACGAAAAACGACCCGGGTCCATATCCCCTCCTTTATCGCTTACGGACATCTTCCCCCTTGGTAATGAGGCCTGCAGAGCTTCAAGAGATGAAATCGATTCGAAAACGACATAACACAGCAGCTCTTCTAAGCAGCAATCGAAAGAAAAATATTCTTTTGTTGTAATTTGCCTTTGATTTGGGTTAAAGTTTGCAAGCTGCTTTAGTAGCTCCTCTTTTTTCTGTATTAGCCAAGAGTCTCCAAAACCTTGCTTTCCAAATGAAAATGAGGATATCTCTCTACTACGTTTTACCCTCTCCAGAGCTACAATGGCATCAGTACACTTTTGAAGAATGCCTTGTGAGCTGACCTGCTGGGGCGTATGTTGATGTTTCTTTTTAATCTCTTCACTTAACTCACCTATTACAGGAATAGCCTCAACAATACCTGCCTCTACCGCCTGAGCTATGACAACGTGCATCTTAGTAAATGCTCCGATCGTTATATTGACAGAATAACTCGAAGAAAAATTCTTGCACTCATTGAGTTCATTAAGGATTGCGCCTATTTTCTCATCTGAAACTTCAACAAGGCCTGCCCTTTGAAACTGCAAATCCCCTAATTGGATTATGGCTGAAAGACATTTTCTGTTGACCTGATTACAAGCAATGCTTATCGCTGGTGTTGTTTCAGTTGAGCCTTGTACAATTGCGCCATTTTGAATTTCTAAAACTAAGGGAATCGCAGCCACAAGTTTAGCAGCGACCACCCCATCTATGGCGCCCATAACTTCTGCCTGGACCTTTTCAAGGGGATACACCCTTCCCTGACCTCTGATTAGCTCGCCCCTACAGGCTGCAAGTCTTTTCAAAGCTGGATCGGTATTACTTACTAGAAGGGCGTCAACTTCTTCAGTGACGTCTCTACCTAGCTTTAATAATACCAGCTTTATGATGCTTTCTTTAGCAAGTTGGCGGATGCCGCAGGACTTATTAAAGCAAATAGACTCTGCGTTGTGCGAAATCTCTCCAATCAGTTTTGTGCTTTCAACAACTTTCGCATAAACAGCTTGCCTAATGGCCGGTAATATTCTATTCATCTGGCTAGAGTTGCCAAACAATGATTTATTCGAACTTTTGACTATTTTTTTACACTCTTCTAACTCTTCTAGGATTGCTTGCCTGTCGGGCTGGGGCACGCTCTTTGGTGGCATTCCACCAAGAAGTCCTCTTTGGAGATGGTGCTGCCCTGAAGAGAAGTTGAGGTCATAGCCTTGGCGCAGAAGGCTCTGTAATTCGTTAAGAGAATAGAGCGTTGCTACGTTGTGATTGGCGGCGTAGCGAGGGTTGAGAGGATGAGGCTCCTCTTTGCTTAGTTCGGTGGCGAAATAGCGGCTGTTTTGAGTGTAGATTAAAAATAGCTGTTCATGACGATTTCTATAGAGGAGCGCCGCATCAGCTTTAGCAATGGTGCTTTGTATCCTTGTGGGAATTGATCGGCCATTTAGCTGTTTGAGAAGCGATGTCAGATCATTTTTCTTCAGATCGACAACAAGATTTGAGGGTTGGCTAGCTGAGATATCTATTCTTGTTACTGGCGGCATAATTTCCATCCTGGTTAAGAGAAAAACTAACCTCTCAAATAGAAGAAATCCATGTCAAGATAAAAATTTTAGGGAATAGGGTTCGAGAGAGTTAAGTGGAGCTAGCAGCCGCTTCACTTTTTTGGCTTAATTCCTCTAGTTTTGCAATAGCTCTATCGCAAAAATCACAGATATAGTGGGACTTTAATCCGCGAGGTTCTTGGACATATCTGCTTTGAATGTCACTTTTTAGTTCGGATAATAT
>JAJFMK010000054.1 GCA_021772215.1 Chlamydiota bacterium
TCTCCTTTTGGGATGGTCATTGTAAAGGTACTTCCTTCGCCCAGTTTAGACGAGACAGTAATTTTTCCACGATGTTTGGCAAGAATTGTTTCAACAATTGAGAGGCCAAGACCGGATCCGCGCACCTTTCCCGATCTAGCGTTGCTCGAGCGGTAGAAGCGCTGAAAGATCTGCTCAAGCTCCTTTTGGTCCATGCCGACGCCTCTGTCGGTAACAATTACTTCGACACTCTCCTCTCTTTCTTTGAGACGAATCGAGACTTCTGGCGACTCAACAGAGTATTTGATGCCATTATCGATCAGGTTTATGAGGGCGCGCTCAATCAGATCGGGTACAGCGATCACCACCAAAACCTCATTTTCATCAAAATCAAGCGAGAATTTTGCCTCTGGATTCATCTCCTGTTCGACAGCAAGACATTTATTCGACAGCGCCACCAGATCACATTTTTCTAGTTTTGATTTTGGCAGATTCTCAATGTCTGCTAAGAGAAGGAGCTCTCTGATGAGGCGGGTCATCCGTTCACAGTTGCGCACAATCTTTGAAGTGACGTGCTGAATCTGCTCTGTTGTCAGCTGCTCAGGGCTTTGCAAGGTCTCGGCGAAACCCTGGATAATTGTGATGGGGGTTCGTAGCTCATGGGAGGCGTTCGCGACAAAGTCTCGTCGCATCTGCATAATGAGGAGCTGAGAGGTGTAGTCCTGCACAACGAGAACGGCGCCATTTTTTCCCTTCAACGGGACGCTGACGAGATAGTAGAAGTTCTTCCCTGAGTCGCTCTGTAGCTCTAGCATATTCCCCAAAAGGGTCCCTTCTGTTTGCGACCTCTCTAGCAGCGCTTTGGCCTCTAACACCTTCTTCTCTTCGCCTTCTGTAAAGAGATCATTCTCATCGTCTACTCCAAAGAAGCGCAGCGCCTGGCTGTTTGCATAGGTGATATCCCCTCTGCCATCGACAGCCACAACACCCTCGACCAAAGATTCCAATACAATCTCTTTTTCCTGCCTTTCAGTGACAAGGGTGTTGATCTGCTGCTGAATCTTATGATTCATCGAGTTGATCGCCGAGGCGAGTTTGCCAAATTCTTGGGTCTGCAGATCTTTCGAGAGCTCAATTTCGGGAATGATAGGGGAGCTTTCTTCTTGGTAGGGAAGGATGGCGGCAATGATCTTATGGATCGGTTTAGTGAGATAGTTGATCACAAACCAGGTGAGAAGGCTAAAGAGCAGAAGGACAATCGATGAGAGAACGACAAAGCCGATGCGAAAAGATGTGGTGATCTGCATCACGTAGCGTAAAGGAAAGGAGATGCGGACGATATACTCTTTTCCTTCGAGGGTGAAGCTCTTGGCCATATAGGCAAAATCTTGGTTGAGGAGGGCCGAATACTCCTCATGGTAGCCGATGCCCTTCTCCATCGCTTCGATAACTTCGGGCTGATTTACCGGCTGATCTTTGAAAGCAGCGCTCGAGGCTAGCCTTCGCGTGTGAGAGTCGTAGAGGACGATTCCTTGGTCATTGAGAAGTGTGGCGCGGTAGAAGAGAAGCGGTTTTATCTCTTTGAGAAGAGCGATAAGCCCCACCTCGTTGGGGGCGCTTTTTAAAGTTTCGATCAGCTCGTCGGCGCGGTCCTCCATAGCGCGATACATGATCGCTGTGGCGGAGCGGTAGGCAAAGGGAAACATCAGCCCGACGAAGAGTAAGAAGATAACAAAGTAGGTGAGGAAAACCCTCTGCTTAAAGGTTAACATTTGGGCGCTCCTTCTGTTAGGGAGCTGTAGCCGTCATGGGTGATCAAAATGGTATCTTCGATGCGAATGCCTCCAAGGCCCGGGACATAGATCCCCGGCTCAATTGTGATCACCATGCCCTCTTTTAGCACAAGCTTATCATCTGAAGTTCGGCGTATTGTGGGGTTCTCATGAACCTCGAGACCGACACCATGTCCTAAGCTATGAGGGAAATATTCGCCATATCCTGCCTCTTCGATGTGCTGTCTTGCAATATGTTCAAGTTCAACGATCGGCGTCGTGGGGCGGCAGAGCTTTAACGCCGCCTTTTGTGCGCTTTTGACGATCTCATTAATTTCTAAAAGCTTAGGGTTGGGCTCACCAAAAAAGTGGATGCGGCTAATATCTGAGTGGTAATTGTTCACCTTGATGCCTAGATCGATCTGAACGATATCACCCATTTTTAGCTCGCGATCTGTCGGGCGTCCATGAGGCCTGGAGCTGTTTTCGCCAAAAGCGATAATGGGTTCAAAACCTAAAACGCCATTATATTCAGAGCAGTAGAGACGGAGTTTCTGCTCCATCTCCCTCTCTTTGCTGCCCTCTTTGAGCTCACCTATGACAAATTGGAGAGCTTCGACAGCAAATTGGGCAGAGATGCGAAGACGGTCGACCTCTTTGACCTCTTTGATTTCACGAATTTGTTTCAAAAGCCCTTCGATGGGGACCCAAGCGAGGTTTCCCTCAATCCGCTTTTTGCTTAAGCTTTCTAACCTCTGGATACGAGAGAAGACAACGCGGTTTGAGAGAAAGCCGATCTTCTGACTTTTTCGCTTTGTTTCGGCAAGTTCAGAGATGACTCCTACATCTAGATCGCTTTCGGCCGAGACGGGGAAGGGGCTGTTTAGCTTGGCAATTTCACTGTAGCGGCCATCGACAAAGAGGGTGGCACTTTTTCGATCGATCAGAAGCCTTCCTGCAGTGAGATCAAGGCCGGTAAGATAGTAAAGATTGATTGGATCTTCGATTAAGAAGGCGTCGAGCTTATGCTCTGGGAGTCTGCGGATGATTTTGTCGAGCCGCTTTTTAAAGTCATCTTCGGTGAAATGTAGCATTATGATTTAAAGAGGCGAACCATCTCCTTTGCCGTTAGAGGTTGGATCCAGGGGATCTGCAGATCATCTCCTTGATTTGAAAACTGCTTTGCCAACTTTTTAATGAAGTGAACTGCTTCTTGACAAGACAATTTTCGATTTTTTAGCTGTTTAGCGAGAATAGCTGCTGGACCCACTTTGCTTCGCTTCACATCAGCTAGGGTATTATGGATCATTTCGAGAACCTCTCGCTTTCCCATATGGGGAGGGCTTGCTGTTAAAAGGAGTGTTGTGCGGCCAAAAGGGGTCAGCTCCAGGCCGAAGCTTTTGTATAAAGAGAGGTTGCTCTCTACGGCGGCCACCTCCTGATTTGTCAGCTCAATAGTTTCGGGAACTAAAAGTGGCTGTAAGGGTGTAATCGTTTCTTCACTGCTCTCTTCAATAAGAGATAATGCGGCCTGCATCTGGTCGATTACTGCTAGATCGGCCGGCTCTCCTCGACAAAGAGAGGGAACGGAGGCGGGTTCGAAGAGAATGTAACCATTTATAGTGGTGAGAACGTGCGGTTCTGTCAAACGCAAGCGTTCTGTTATTGGAGCCTTAAGGTTAGTCTCTTTGACCTCAAAAGCGGCCCAATTTTGTACAGGCTCCCACGAATAGCTCGCTGAGGATTGGATCGCCTCCCTCTTTACCTGCTTTTGCAAAAGAGCCTTTTGTACCGTTTTTGTGATATCTTGGCAGATGGGTACTCTCTGCTGAAGACGCACCTCACTCTTTTGCGGATGGACGTTGATATCTACTTGGGATGGGTCGATCTCGAGCGAGAGGACAAAGAGAGGAAAGCGCCTCTCCTCGATCATGGGGCCATATGCTTCTCGAACAGCAGTAGAGATGGCAGGGGAGTTAACAGGGCGATGGTTGATAAAGAGATGCTGTCCGCGTCGATTGGGACGGTCTATGGGTGGGGCTATCAGGAAACCGCTGATTTTAGTTCCTTGATGTTCATGGCTAATAGGGATGCTCTTGTTGATGAAGTGTCCACCCAGAACTTGATCGATTCTAGGCTTCATTTCCTGCATCTTTGGCACGCGAAGAATCGTCTTGCGATCGTTGATTAGGTGAAAGGCGATCTCGGGGTGAATGAGGGCGTAATT
>JAJFMK010000055.1 GCA_021772215.1 Chlamydiota bacterium
GATGCCCTTAGGGAGTATCAAAAAGCAATCCAGTATCATGAGAAACATCTGCAAATCGCAAAAGAGGTAGAGGACAAAGACAGTGAAGGACGTGCCTATGGAAACCTCGGCTGCGCCTACCACTCTCTTGAAGAGTACAAAAAAGCGATTGAGCACTTTGAAAAAAACCTGCAAATCGCAAAAGAGACAGGGAACCGCGCAGGAGAAGGGACTGTCTACAGTAACCTAGGCTGCACTTACGACGCCCTCGGGGAGCATCAAAAAGCAATTGAATATCATAAGAAGTGCTTGCTAATTAAAGAAAAAGAAGAAGACCGCGTGGGCGAAGCGATGGCTAAACATAATCTAGGATTCGCCCTTTTTAAAATGCAAAAATACACCGAATCGGAAAAATCCTTTACTCAATCCATTGAAACTTTCTCAGAAATACAGGCACAATTAAGACGTGACGAGTGGAAAATCTCCACCTTTGAAGAGCAGTCAAAAACCTATCTTAGACTTCAATATAACTATATCTTCCTAGACAAGATGGGAAAAGCGCTTGAAATCTGCGAGGAGGGGCGAGCAAAAGCACTTCATGATCTACTCTGCAACAGCAATAGCGCTTCCCCATTAAAGGTGAGCGAGATTAAATCGATTGCTGAAAGAGACAATACAACCTTTATTATCTATTCTAGGTTAATAGCTGACCAGGCACACATTTGGGTGGTAAGAGGAAAAGAACTCTATCCAAAAAATGTAGAAATTCCTGAAGAGATAAGGGAGGAAATTTCCCTATTCAAAGAGGGAGGTGATCAGGGATCAATTGGTCAATACCGAGAGCGAGGGCTAACCCTTGAATCCCTAGGGAAAAATAAGAGTGAGGCGGTCGATCCAAATATTGAGCTCTCTAAAAAACTAAAGATGCTCTACGAGGTGTTCATCAAACCTATTGAAGAGTGGCTTCCTCGTAAAAATAGTAGGCTCACCTTTGTTACCGACGCCTACATGCGAGATCTCCCCTTTGCTTGCCTCTATAAGGATTATGAGCAGGGTGAACGAGAGTATATGCTCGATAACTATCTCATCACGACGGCGCCCTCAATAAAGATATACGACTGGTCAATGCGGCAGCCAGAAAAAACAAGTGGAATATCTCTTATCGTAACAAATCCCGAAGCAACAAACAATAATGATAATCTACTTGGAGCAGGTCTGGAAGGTGAGGACCTAGCTAAGAAACTTCCAAACCCGAAACTCCTAACGGGAAAGGACGTAACAGAAGAAAACTTACTTGGACATCTCACGGAAGCCTCCTATATCCATTTGGGGTGTCACGGTCTAGCAGACGATCGCATGAACGACTATTCCGTTTTTGAAGGAGCCCTTCGCCTAGCGGATCAGGACGGAAAGAGAGTGAGATTATTTGCAGACCAAATTCCCAAAAAGCTAAATGCTAGCTTAACCTTTTTAGGTGCCTGCAATAGTGGAAAGGGGTCAAAAAAACAGGAAGGGGTGATTGGCCTTTCCCGGGCCTTTCTAGGAGCCGGCGTTCCCACAGTCATAGCAACACATTGGAAAATTTCAGATCATATCACACAAGAAATTGTCTCAGGTTTCTATACAAACCTCTTCGATGAAGGAATGACAAAAGCAGAAGCCCTAAGAGACGCAATGCTTAAGCAAAGACGTGCCCATTCCGATAAGCCGTACCTTTGGGGTGCCTTCTTTTTAGTTGGAAAACCATGGAATATAGAAAAAAACTTGTAAGTAACACTGAATGTGCTAAGATTTTTCCTTAAAAAGGAGCCGATTTTATGTCCTCTACCCTACCTATCTCAATAAAAAGTAATCTGCACCAAATATCAGAAAACTTTGACCATCCAAACACAATTATATCTACTACTTGCCTTTTACAACAAATTGGTTTTCAATATCGTGAATATCACTGTCTCTTAATCTTACAAGGATCATCGGATATTACTCTTTCTGTTCGTGGTAAATCGGACTGCGAGCCAAGAATTGTCACCCCAGAAAGAATCAGAGGTGGCTTTAACAATCAAATTTGTGGCAGCGATTGGATTCCCATTTTAGGTTCAGGAAAAGGGGTTGCTACAATAACTGAAACAGGAAAGACAGTAGGCTCACAGTGGGATCTACTACCGATAATACAAAAGGATGGGGCTGGTCAGCTCTCTTTGAATTTACAGTTTAGACTCTACGGCGCCGCCGGTGGATCTTCTGATCTAGATCTCCCATACAACGACGTTAAATCATTATCAAATCATTTAAAACAAGGGATCGAATCTAACAACTTTGACCGTACCGCTAAAAAGTTTGCAACCACAATGATCGAAAAATTACAGGGTGAACGAGCAACGAGAGCAAATATTAAAGAGATCCTTGAACTGTCAGTTGTCCTTGACGACGAAATCATTAAATTTCTCATTGAGGATTTCCTAAAGCGCATCGATGACAATGAAGTCAACTTCCTTCAAGGCTTAAATCAAATACTAGGAGCCGTAATTGCTAATTCTAAAGAGGAATTTGTGGATTCCAAGCTTGCCGATAAGATGATTTTGACTCTCTTTGACCGACTCAAAAAATTAAACAAACGTTTGGTTGGGCTTAAGGAATCTGAAAAGTCTCCTGAGAAAGAGACGCTACGAGCCCTAATTCAGATTTTCGAAACAATCAGTTTTTTGGGAGGAACTGTAGATCGTGACAAAGTATCCGAAGAATCGGTTAAACTTCTAGAAAAGACAAAAGAGCGTGGCGGAGATGATGAACTCAAATTTCTAATCGACTGCGCTCTGCAGGCCGTAGCCAAGTTGAAAGATAATTCATCAGAAATGCGAGAGTTCATCAAGAGATCTAAGGTTGTGTTTAAATCACTGCGCTTAGGAATTTCTGGGATACGCCATATGGACGTTGACCTTTTGTGGGAGGCTATATCCAATAGAGAAAGCTACCCTAAATCGCTCCCGGAGGAGAG
Organism: Chlamydiota bacterium; assembly: GCA_021772215.1. Lineage (GTDB taxonomy): Bacteria > Chlamydiota > Chlamydiia > Chlamydiales > JAJFMK01 > JAJFMK01. Next base: position 2,975 of record JAJFMK010000055.1, read on the forward strand.
ACTTTGGTTTGAAGACTTGTTAAGAACGCGCTCCCTACTATCTCGAGATCCACCAACTGATTTCGTAGGACAACCAAATGGATACGAGTTAGGAAAGAACAGAAATCTCACCTTTGCTGTCTCAATCTCATTGATAGATCTCGTTTTTGATAAGTCAAGAGTGATAGCTAGCCGCTTAAGAGGAATCGAGTATCTCTACGAGATTTATACTTCTGATAATTTCTGGCAACCAACTCCATTTCTTAAACAACGAATAGAAAAAGCTCTCAGAAGTCTAGAGGCTGAGGGAGAGAGAATTTTAAGAGAGAAAATTGCTGGCTATCAACTACCTAATAAAAGAGGGGAGGGGGATTTTCGGCCCGAACTAAACCTGTTTGATGAACCTGTTGATAATCACATCTTTATGAAAGTAAAAGAAGAAAACGGCGCTCAATTAATAAAGAATGCCAAAGAACAAGCTGGTCAGCAAGAGCGTAAGTTAAGTGAGACAATATCGGAGATGAGAAAAAACCAATCTGGTGCTGCCAAGTTCTGTAATCTCCTGCCCTTTATGCCGGCAACCTTCAGTAGAAGTGGACTTCCGACCTATGTCTCTAAGGAAGACCTGAATGCTTTAGATGACGGAGGGATCATTCGCATAAAAGAGAATGAAGTGACTTTGGTCAACCGCCCAGAGTATTTAGAGAGCCTCCTCAATCAAGAGCAAAAAACGTCCTCTATAGTTGAGATCCTAACACACTTTGGGTCTTTTCCAGATAATATGACCACCAAGGAGGGTAGTGAAAGGGCAAGGATGATTGCTGCCATCTCTGATCAGGTTGAAAAACATAGGGTTTTCCTTAGTGATGACCAAATCGCCCATTTCCTAAGAGCGGGAATACATTTGACGGAGTATACGACCGAATACTCAGGGGCCAAAACTATCTGCCAACTTGTTATGAAGAGGTGCCTAGAGAACACCCCCTTTCACTTCTTTGCTTTGGGAATATTAGGAAAAACCCATCGCTTAAAGGGTCAGCTTGACAATGCGTACAATGCCATAAGGAAAGCGTTTAATGGGCTTCAAGTCTCGGGCGATGAAAAGGAGTATTTTCATCAAGTCTGTCTTGACTATCTTAGACTACTTATTGAGCAAAAGGAATTTGGAAAGGGAATGGATGATCTGATTGCAACAGTTGATGGGAAGTTAGATGCTACCCCCCAGCTAAAAGCTCAGTTTTTGATCATTCAAGCTGAGATCGCCTTAGAGAAAGATGATCTTCAGTCAGGAGTTGATTTTCTTGACCAAGCAGAGAAGATAGCTACTAGAGGTGAGCTAAACAGAGCAATCGGATTGACCTTAAGGGGTGAAATAGCTTTCAAAAAAGGAAATATTTCTGATGTTGCCAGTGTTTACGAAAAAGCCCATATTGTTTTGCAAAGTGAATTAGGCAGCGAACACCCAGCTACAGCTGAGAGTCGCTTTAATCTGGCAATTGCTAACGTGTTACTAAGAAAAAGAGAAGACTTTGTTCCAGCTGCAAACCATTATGAAAAGGTTTTTATTAGATTGAATAGAGAGCACTACAAACTTGTCCATCTATATTTAAGGAAAGGTGAGCTTGCAGCCGCCAAAGATAAAGCCAAAGAAACCGCTGAATATGATAAAGCCCAGTTTATCTTGAGGGATACACCACACCCTGTAAGAGTGGAGGCTCTTCTAGCACTTGCGCAAGCCTATTTCAAATTAGGAAAATATAATAGAACTGAGGCCTTCTGCAATGAAACCATAACATTAGCTAATCTACAGGGGCTAAAGGAGAAACTGGGTGTGAAAGAGGTGTTAGGAGAGGGATGGGCTCTTCTGACTAGCACATGCTGTCTTAGCGGCAAACTTAACAAAAATAACACGGGTTTTATGGGGGGTATGAAACACTTTGAAAATCCACAGAAAATGCATGATAAAGTTAAAGAGTACCTAGAGCAGGCCGCTGAAGAGAAAAGCAAAAGAGAAAATGAAAAGGGGAACCCTAAGCGATCCAGCTGGCGAAATATGTGGTCAAGAAGAAAAAACCAAACTGCACTGACAGAAAAACTACCCAACTTCAGCCAAGTGAGAAGTTCTTCATCTGGAAATAGCAGTTCTCCTAAAGAGGAAAGGCCACTGGCCATAGGGTCAACACAGACCCCTAATTATTTGAATGACAGACAAAGAGATGATTATACAAAAATTTGGTATACAGATCTCTATGCAACATATCAGATATTGCAACAGCTTTACACCACATCAGGCCAGCTTGAAGATGCAAATAAATGTACCATAGAACTGCAAGAAGTTAAAAACAGCCATCCTGATTTAGATGCGGAAACTATTGCTCTCGACAAATTGGAGGAAACGGATATCATACCACTACACATTGACGCTGCAGTTGGCTGGAATAGAATTGGCAATCTAGAAAAGGCCGAAATTGAATACAAAACTGCCTACTCCCTCGCCAAACGCCACTCACTTCCTTGGGAATATATTGTTCGAATTGGGTCAAATCTGAATGCATTCTATTGGGAACAAAAAAACTCTAAGAAGGCAAAGGAAATCTTTGAAGATCTCCTCAGTTTACGATATTGCAATTTTGATAATGCGGAATTAACGGACTAATCGCTCTGCATTAACTACTAGTGCAGGCTACCAATTGAAAGCCTGGTTAGTCAACAAGCTTACTGGTCCCTACGCCTTCCAAATGAAGAGAGGGGCGAAAAAGTAGTTACATTATATCGATGCTGTTTATAAAGACGAATCCAATAAAACCTGGTAACATCGTCTTTCCAAATTAAACCACTAGGCAATAAAAGCATAACTAATTTTTTGATGGCTTATATTTCAACTCACTGATTTTATTAGTTCGAGTAGTGTTGAATGTAGGTAGGTTGCAAAGACAGTCCAATATTTGACGAAAAGCTTTTTACAACATCCTCGCACCATCCTGATCAACTAATACATTATCGTAAAACTCTTACAAATTATTTTTAGTCACTTAAAAAATCAAGATTTCCCAATTAAAAAGAAAGCACCCCAAAGGTCTGGCCTGTCTGGTTTTTCCCATCGCTGCTTGAGAATTGCCTCTCTTAAAGCTTCTGCTTTTGTCAAACCCTTGTCAAGGATGCCAATGTAAAAATCTGAAACAATCTCTTGTGTAACAAAGTCAGAAATACTCCAATGAGTCGCAACTACCGAGGGAACACCTGCTCCCAAAAAAGCTCGCGTGAGGCCAATGACACCCTCTCGCCTTTTGGCGCCTTTTCCGGTTTGACAAGCACTTAAGACGACTAGATCAGCCTTTAGGCCCAGCTTTTGGATTTCTTCAGCGAAAAGCAGCTCTTTCCCCTCTTGATCATTTGTTAAACAAAGGGCTCCCTCGAACACTGAATCCCTATTTATCCGAGCATCAGCAGATCCATGGCAAGCAAAATGTATTATCGAAGCTTTCGACACATTCTTCTTGAGAGCCTCCACTGTGGCATTTCCTTCAGACAAAAGCGTTGCAACGGGAATCTTTTTAGCCAATGCCTCCCCCTCTATTTTTGCACCTGGAAGTCGCGCGCCCCTAATAGCCGGATCAGCTACAATCAAAGCTGAGCCATCGTCAAAAGGCTTCAAATCATGAAGCAGATCAAAAATTTGAATAGAAGGTGTTATTGTAATTGTATATTTATCAATAAGGTATTCTCTCTCTCCAGATTCATTCCTTTTATATAGAGCTGCGAAGGGAACATCACGCATCGTCGCATCAGTAATGATGGTGATTTTGTTACCACCGAGCCACTCTTCAATCGGAGTAATAAACATCTGATAACACGTTTCTAAAGATTCAGATAAGCGCTCACCATCACGCGATTTGCTATCTTTGACATTAGCGTCCGCAATCTCACCTTCAAAAATTAGAGAAGAAAGATCTATTCCACGAGGAAGAGAGCCGCCCATAAATGAATGACGGGCTGCACCTTCGTCTAACAATGGCACTCCTTGAGTTTTAAAACCTTCGGGAAGCTCAATTTTCTTACTGCACAATCTGTCTCCACTAACGACCCAAATGTGTAAATCGTTTTCAAAAGACCTAGAAAAGTAGACAAAGAGTGTATTCCTTCTCCTTGCAATTGATTGCATCTTCTCGACCGTCACATTTTCAATCTCCTTTCTTGCCTCGTTTGAGAGCTTTAGTCTGTCAAAATAGAGATCTCGAAGGGCACGGGCTCGCCCCTTTTCACACGTTTCTAGAGCTCTTTCGATCTTTCCGATTGCCATCTGGTTAAATTGAAGTCTACGATATGGTTCTGATTGCCTTTCGAATATAGAAACTTTCCACTCATCTTCTCCTAAACTCGCCTGAATCTCCGAGAAAATCGCTATAGCTTGTTTGAGTAATTCCTCGGATTTTGCAAAATCCTGTCCTCGAGAAAATGAGACTCCAAGTATGTGGCTAGCTACACCCTCACCCTGACGGTCACCAATCTCCTTCGCAATTTTCAGAGCCTTTTCAATGCTTTCGAATGCTTTGTCTTGGTCTCCAAGTAAACCCCAAGCGCTGCCAAGATTTGCAAAGGCACGCCCTTCACCCTTTCGATCACCGAGCTCTTTTGCTATGGGTATACTCTTTTTCAAATAATCAATTGCTTTATGGTAATCCCCTGTGAACAAAAAGGTCGCTCCAAAATTTATGTAAGCATACTCCTCTGCCAACTGGTCTTGAAGTTCTTTCGCCATTTGCAAATGCTTTTTGTGATAATCTACGGCCTTTTCAAACTCCTCAAGAGAGCGATAAGCATTGCCAAGGTTGGCATAAACTTGTAATTCACCACCCTGATCACCTATCTCTTTCGCAATTTGTAAACTCTTTTCATGATATTCAACTGCACGTTGATAATTCCCAAGAGATTGGTAGATGTTACCAAGATTATTGTTGGCTATTCGTTCACCCAATCGATTTTCTATACCAACAGCGATTTTTAAATGTCTTTTGTGATATTCAATAGCTCGAGGGAAATCTCCTAAGGAACCGTATACATTTCCAAGGTTACCGCAGGCACCACCCTCACCTGCCAAATTTCTAATCTCTATCGCAATTTGCAGATCTTTATTGTGATAATTTATCGCTTGATGATACTCACTACGTGAGTAGTAGACGATACCAATGTTGCCATAAGCACGTCCCTCACCCGCTCGATCTTCAAGATCTTTTGAAATCTGTAACGCCCTCTCGTAATAACTGATTGCTTGACGAAAATCTCCTAATGATTGACTTGCATTTCCTAAATTACTATACCCACGCGCTAATGCTGTTTGATCTTCTATCTCTCCCGCAATTTGCAGGTCTATATTGTGATAATTTATCGCTTGACGATACTCACCAAGTGAGTAGTAGGCGACACCGAGGTTACCATGGGCATTTCCTACACCTGCGCGATCTCCTAATGACATTGCAATTTCGAGATCTTTTTCGTGATAACTGATCGCTTTTCGAAAATCGCCAAGAGATTGAAAGGCAATACCAAGGTTTGCATAAGCCCTCCCCTCTCCTCCTTGATCAACAAGCTGTTTGGATATTTGTAGATCTCTCTGATGAGAATAAATTGCCTTTCGGCATTCACCAATCGCTTGGTAGCCGTTACCAAGGCAGCCATAGGCATGCGCCTCACATCCAAGGTCTCCTAGCTTTTTTGCCATTACTAGATATTTCTCGTGATAACGGATTCCTTCCTGAAAATTCCCAAGCGATTGACAAGCATTGCCGAGATTGCCGTAGCAAGCCTTGATAGTTTCCATGTCTTCAACCATAATGTTGACAAAGAGAGCCTTTTCGAACCAGACAATCGCTTCAGAAAAGCGCGCGCATTGAAAGTTTTGGACACCAGCTGTAAAAACGCTCACCCTCAGCTCATTTAAATCCTCATTTGACTCACAGCTTTTTCTAAACTCGCTTAAAAACGGACTGGGCAGATTTTTAAATAGAGAGGCCTTTTCCTCTTCAAAATCTAAAGGGGCATGTTCAATGTTTACCGTGCCAAAACCGCTATCTTCGAAAGGTAATAACCAAACCTTTTCTTCTTTTCCTTGCATTTCAAACAGTGGTCGAAGCTTCGTCGTTTTTATATAGGCCACCAGAGCGGAACCAGTCATTGATCGATCGTCTTCTGCCGCAATCGACTCCTGAGAAATTTCACTGATCTGATATCCTGAAAGATCTTTAATAATACCCTTAGAAATTTTCTCTACGGAACACCAAATTTCTAGGATTACCTGACTACTTCCCCTCTGGACGGTATAACTGGAAAGTAGGGTTGAACCCGACCCTGCATTATTTACAGCGTTTGTCATCACTTCTCTCTCCTATTTTCCGATTAAAAAGAAAGCACCCCAAAGGTACGGCTCTTTTGGGTGGGCAAGTCTCTGCTTGAGCATTGCGTGTCTTAGGGCTTCTGCTTTTGTCATTCCCTTATCGAGGAAGTTTGCATAGAAATCTGAGACAATTTTCTGAGTGATGTGGTCATAAATAGTCCAGTGTGTTGCAATAACGGAAGGGACACCAGCGGCTAAGAGGGCTCTTGAGAGACCAATTACACCTTCACGCATCTCTGCACCTTTACCTGTGTCACAAGCGCTTAAAACAGCTAACTCAGCCTTCAAATCAAGTTCCTGGATTTGATCGGCAAAGAGCATCTCTTTTTCTCCGTTTCCGTTGGTGAGACAGAGAGCTCCTTCAAATACCGAGTCGTTAACCCGAGCATCTGCGGATCCATGGCAGGCAAAGTGAAGTATTGAAGCTTTTGAGGCGGCCTGCTTTACAGCTTCGGGAGTAGCCTTGTCTCCACTAATGAGCTTTGAATTGGGGATTTTTCTGGCCAGGGTTTCTCCTTCTATTTTTGCCCCAGGAAGCCTCTTTTCTTTGATGGCAGGGTCAGCTACAATCAGCGCAGACCCATCTTTTTGAGATTTTTGCTCTTGGAGGAGATCAAAAATTCGAAGAGAGGGCGTCATCGAAATTGTGTATTTATCGATGAGGTACTCCCTTCCGTTAGGGCCATTTTTATAAAGAGCCGCAAAAGGAACATCTCGCATCGTGGCGTCAGTAATAATCGTTAGCTTCTCTCCATCCAGCCACTCTTCAATTGGCTCAATTAATGCTTGATAATACTTTTCTAGTCTTTGACAAAGGTGCGCATTCTTCTCTTCAAGCTCCTCCCCTTTTTTTTTAGATTGTTCAGATCCATCTTCATGATACAAGGAAGATAAATCCACTCGAGCAGACAGATAATCACCTATCAACGATCGACGTGGCTCATTTCTTCCTGATGGTGGGAGAACTTTATTTTTAAAATCCTCTGGAAGCTCAATTATCAGGCTTTCGAACCCGCTTTTGCTAACAACCCAAACGTGCAACTCGTTTTGAAAAGACCTAGAAAAATAGATAAAAAAAGTTTTCTCTCTTTCTGCAATGGCCTGCATCTGCTCAAGAGTGAGATTTTCCGCCATAGCTCTAGCCTCTTCAGATAGCTTTAACCTTTTGTAGTAGAGATCAAAGAGAGCTCGTCCTCGTCCCTTTTCACACGTCTCAAGCGCTTTATCAAATTTACCTTCTTTAACATAGCTATATTCAAGTCTATGATATGGCTCTGACTGCTTCTCAAAAATGGAAATTTTCCACTCATCAAGCCCCAAATTTGCTTCAATTTTCGAATAAACTGCGATCGATTGTTGCAACGATTGTTCTGACTTTGTGTAATCTCCCCTCATTAAATAACAGCATCCCAGATTATGGTAAGCTAACGCTTCACTATCTCTTTCTTCGATTTTTTGCGCGAGACGCAGGCTCTTTTCATGTTTCTCGATTGCCTTGCCATAGTCCCCAAGACAAGCATAAGCATGGCCTAGGTTACCGAGAGCCGTGGTCACGCTCGCTAAATTTTCTGTTTTTTCAGAAATTTCTAGGCTCTTCTCTAAACAGTTGATTGCTTTTTCATA
>JAJFMK010000056.1 GCA_021772215.1 Chlamydiota bacterium
CACGCTTCTCTTCAACAAAATCTGGGATGGGAACGGGATCTGGAAATTTACTCATGGGGCAAGAAGAGATTGTGAACGTTAATCAAAGAGTCCTGATCGCCGAAGATAATGACGAGATCACCGGGGAGAATGACTGTATCCGGGTCTAAAGAGAGAAGGGTCTCATCGCCCCGTTTAATCATTAGAACCGTCACCCCATGAATTTTTCGAAGGCCGCTCTCCGAGAGCTTCACACCGGCAATTTTTGCGGAAGGATGCACCCTCTCTGTCTCGATTCCTAAGTTCTCATGGTGAAATTTTAGGTCGGTAAAAGTGGGCATATCCTCTAGGGTGATCTGCTGCATCCTCTCATACCCTTTAGAGCGCACCTGATGAATGTATTTGTAAAGCTCCCCTTTTGGAATCAAATATTTGTGCAGAACACGGGTAAAGATTTCAACCGATGATTCAAACTCATCGGCAACGACGGCATCAGACCCCATGAGCTTCAGATAGGGAATCTCTTGGAGATATCTAGTGCGGGTAATCGTGTAGGTTGCTGAATTGGAGCGCTTGACCGCCTCTATTGTGCGCCGTGTTGTGATGGGATCGTTAATCGCAATGGCAGCCACTTTGGCATGTTCGATCCCAGCATGTCTTAAAACCACCTCATGAGAGGCGTCGCCAAAGAGAACCTGCTCCCCCTTCGCCTTCTCCTCTTTCACAATCTCCGAATTCATCTCCACGATGACGTAGGGGATCTTAGCCAGTCGGCAGGAGTGGGCTAAGTTGCGGCCGCAAACTCCATAACCAAGTATTAATACATGACCTTTTTTCTCTTTGGGAACCTCCTGCTTAGCAATAAGCTGACCAAACCTTAACCGCTCTGGCACTGGTAACTTGGCAAAGAAATTGGCAATGCGCTGGCTGTAAAAGATCAGATAGGGAGAGATCGCCATGGTAAAGAGGGAGACCGCCCAGAAAAGCTGATAGAGAAAGTCTGTACCGAGCGAATAGGCCCTTCCTGCGGAAGCTAACACGAAAGAGAACTCCCCCACTTGTGAGACGAAGAGGCCTCCAATAATGGCAATACGAAGAGGCAGGCCTAAAACAATACCGGCAAAAGCACCCAAAAGGCTCTTCATAAAAAGAATACCTACTGTAACTGAGGCAATGAGAAACGGATGCTGCGCCACAAATTCCAAATCAAGAAGCATCCCTACAGAGACGAAGAAGAAGGAGGAGAAGGTCTCCTGGAAGGGAAGGATATCTCCAAGAGCTTGATGGCGATACTCAGATTCCGCCACCGTCAAGCCTGCCAAAAAGGCGCCAAGAGAGATCGGGAGACCGACGTATGTGGTTGCTAAAGCTACAGAGAAGCAGATAGTCAAAATGGTGAGCAAAAAGAACTCTCGTCTCTTTGTGCGCGTCACATAGAACATCAGCCGCGGAATCAGGTAATTTGCCAGGATGTAGATCATAGCGATAATGGCAACACCTTTTAGCAGCGCAAAAGCAAGCGCCTGCCCGCTCTCAATCTCCGGCTGGCCGGCAAAAACGGGAACCATCAAAAGCAGAGGAATCGTCATCACATCTTGAAAGATCATAATGGCAAGTGCAAAACGGCCATGGGGCGAGTCAGACTCGCGCCTCTCAGTGAGCGTCTTCATCACAATTGCCGTACTACTTAACGAAAGAAGAGACCCTAAAAAGAGCGCCTCACCAACGGGCCTGCCAATGAAATAGGCGACCAAAAAGCCGACCAACATCGTACTGAAGAGCTGAATGGCGCCGCCGATAAAAAAGAGCCTTTTTATCGAGAGAAGCTTTCTGATCGAAAACTCCATGCCGATGGAGAAGAGAAGAAGGATCACACCTACTGTGGCAAGGTGTTCAATGTGGGTTTCGTCAACGAGCTGAAGACCTGAGGGACCAACAAGCATCCCCGTTAACAAAAAGGCGACGATTGACGGCAAGTTGATGCGCTGTGCAATAAATAGCATCAATGAGGCGACCCCAAGGATCACCACAATTTCTTGAACTTCAAAAGTCTCCATTAAAAGATAGGATGCCGAAGAACCAACTTAAATTTCAACTGAGAGAAACCAGCTCTTCCGTTCCGGACAGTAACTTAACCCCTCAAATCGATAAGATGTGATAGGTATCTTCAAGGTGCGGCGCAAAAGAGGGATGATGTTAAGAGTTCCTCCCTTTACATCTTCGCGCCCTATTTTGATCTGTCGGTTGTAGCAAAGAAGCGTCAGTGGTGTGAAAGGAAACGTTCTCGCAAACTCCTCGTCATTGAGATAAGCTTCTAAATAGCGCTCTGGAACGAAGCTGCCGAGCGCCTCTTCGTCACGCAGAGTATGAATCATAAAATGAGAACTTGTGCTGCGGCTCTGAGTAGAGGTGGAGTAGTTGACAAGCGCCTTGGGCGCCACCTTCAATTCGAAATCTGATGAGATGGCGAAGTATCTCACTCCTCCTCCTGGATAAAATGTTTGATCTGTGCCCAGTTGCCAAAAAAGAGCGCCCGCTTGTCCTGCGCATGATAAGTTCCAATCCCGTTGAACTGAATGGCGCGCATCTTAGCTTTAACAGCCGCCTCTATACCGTTGGGTGAGTCATCGATGGCTATGGCAGCCTCTAAAGGGACCCCAAGGCTTTTAACGGCTTGGATAAAGCCTTCCGGGTCAGGCTTGCCCCTCTTTAGATTCTCTTTTCCAATGATCACCTCAAAATAGCGATCAAGCTTCTCTCTTTCCAAAACGGGTTTGACCCATTCTCGTGAAGCGCTCGTGACAATCCCTAGGCGGTAGCCCCGCCCGCTCGCCCATTGAACAAATTCGCTCGCCCCGTCGCTAATGGGCGCCTCATCATATTGATAGCGGCAGATCGTCGTGTAGAGCTTCAGTAGTCTCTCGGTTGGGTAGTCGAGCTCGCGCCAGGCCTTGATGCAAGCGACCATCTCGTCGGCTGTGAAGCCATTCATCGTGATAAACTCCTCTTGCGAGGGCCAGAGGCCAAAGATCATCACAAAGTGAGCGTAAGCGCGATAGAGCAGCGGAACCGAGTCGACCAAAGTGCCGTCAAAATCAATGAGGAGTGCTTCGATCTTCTCTCCCATACCCGCACTCTACAACAAGTAAATAAATATTTGAACAATTATTAAATTGTACGATACCATTCGTTTGATGCGCTATTTTGTGATACATAAGAAAAAACGCCTTGTCTCAACTCAAGATGACCTTGTCCAGCTCATTGGCCAAGACTCTTTAGAAAAAAGGGGGAGGACAATCCGTGAATATGGCTATCTCCTCGGCTGGATTCTCTCTCTCTTTGGCAAGACCTTTAAAGCCCATGACAGCCACGGCAACCTCGTCTTTGTTGACCGCCAGAGCTTCCTTGATTATCTCCTTTGCCTAAAAGAGGAGAGCAAAGAGCATAAAATCAACCCCCTCACTCCCCATGAAGAGGAGAAACTGATCAAAAATCTCTTTTTAAGAGAATCCAAAAAACTGACCCAAAGTCATCCCGAAGATGTGCCGGACCTCATCGCCCTCTACGACACCATGCGTGAAGAGCTAGCCAAAGAGATCGACCGCCTAGAGACCCTCTACTACCCCGACGACAACTACATCACTCGAGAAGATTAACTGCTCGTTTCGAGCGCTTTAAACTCTCGTTCTACTAGATGATTCCGTTTCCTGTTGGCTGATTTTATAAGTTTGAATACTATTGGTGGAAAGGACGAAAAAATGGCTAAGAAAAATTGGATTATGGGAAAGAATTGTGTGCAGGAGGTGCTGCAGCACGACCCAGATCGCATCGTGCAGATATACACGGCAAAGCCAGGTCCCTTTGAGGGGCGCGTTGTTTCTAATAAGGAGCTGTTTCGGATGGTGGAGTCTGAGTCCCATCAAGGAGTTGTGGCCGAGGTAAAGCCTCGCAGCTTTGGAAATTTAAAATCGCTTCTGGACCGAGATGAGGATGGAGTGATTCTAATGCTTGATTCTATCTTTGACCCACAAAATCTTGGGGCCTGCATCCGCTCTGCGGAGTGTTTTGGCGTCTTGGCTGTTGTCTGGTCTAAGAATCGCGGCGCTGATCTTAGCCCTACAGTGAGTAAGGCGAGCGCCGGCGCCTCAGAGCTCGTCGAATTGATCAAAGTATCCAACCTCGTTGAAGCTGCGAAGCAGTGCAAAGAGGCTGGCTTTGAAGCCGTAGCCGCCAGCGTAGATACCGGAGCTATCCCCATAAAAGAACACCGCCCCTCCAAAAAAACTTTGATCGTCATGGGATCGGAAGGAAAAGGGGTACAACCGCTTCTTCTCAAGCAGATGGATCAAACCCTCTACATTCCCATGAAGGGAAAAATTGATTCCTTAAATGTGGCCCAAGCCACAGCCGTCTTCCTCTCAGCAGTCAGTTAATAGGCTTTTCGCTAACTCTTGAAAGTCCTTGAAGCCACTTGTGCAATATAGACGCTCATACAGATTAACGCCCCAAAAGAAATTAAACCTTTAGCATCACTTTCCACTCTATTGTTTCGTGTATTGGAGAGGGCCATCAAAATTAACATCACGCCTCCGACTCCCATTAGAAAGTTCCCTGCTTCCACGGTCAACACTTCTTTAGCTACATTAGCAACATCTTGAGCTATCCATTTCAAGACAGGGTAGACAGTGATGAAACAACCTATAGCGCTGAGAAGGTCGCGAAGATCATCATCTCTCGTATACTCAGCGATGTAAATTTGCGCTCCCAAATACAGGGCGATTCCCCCTAAGGGTGAAACTGCAAAGCGGGCAGTTCCCTGTATAGCTGCTAACCCGATGTGGTAGACGTTACTAGTGGTGATCTTGTTTGCTGCCTGAGATAAGTAGGGACTTACCTGTTGAAGATAAGATGTTCCAACTTGCATATTAACCTAATGTATTTTCTAGTGTTTATACATAAAACAATAAATTATATTACAATGTGTTAATTTTGTATATTTGAATAAATTTTTACTTTTCCGGAGTGGAAAGTCAACTAAAACTGACCGACCGCACCGAGAGCCTCTACCGCCCCGATGACAACTACGTCACTCGAGAGGATTAATCTTATCCTCTGTGTCTCAGTGTCTCTGTGTTTATATTTTATTTAATTTCTTTTGATGGATATAGATGGTCGCCTCTCCAAAATAAAACGGCAGCTCAAACTGATCGATCAGCTTTAGCTGTTCTCCCTCTAGGGGAAAGCTGACTGAGATCACCTTGGCGCCTTTTTTTAAGGATTGGCATTTTTCGATCAGCCGTTTGATATCAGACCCCTTCATGCAGGAGCCAAAGAGGAAGAGGCAGTCCGCTTTAGAAAAATCAGCCTCAAAGAAATCTCCCTTTTGAAGTTTGAAGTTGTCGAGGGGATATTTTGTGAGGACTGATTGGCAGAGCTGATAGAGTCCCTCCACATTTTCGATGGCGACGACGTTGAGACCGAAGTAGGTGGCTAAGAAGAGGGCCGCCCTTGATCTACCGGAGCCGAGCTCGAAGAGGGTCTGTCCCCTCTTCAAATCGCAGCGCTTCACAATCTCTGCCATGGTGGTTAGGGGCGTCTCGCCGTAGGTGTAGGACTCATCACCAGTTGTTTCTACATAGCGGTTGCCGAGGCGGTAGGGATTATTCATGAGGCTAGAAATAAGCAGCGAGAGGTCGCGCTTTCGAAACTCTTCGTTTTTATAGTAGCAGCAAGCAATCTGCAGATTCTCCCACCACTCTTTGCAGCTGGTTTTGGCTTTGGTGAGATAAAGACTCATACAAAAACGGCGTAGACAAGGTAGGAGACGATGATGAACATCGTTGTGGAGAGAAGGTCATTGAAGGCCGTAACAATAGGGCCGGACGCGACGGCGGGGTCAATATTTACACGATTGAAGAGAATAGGTGAAAAGGTTCCCAAAATTGTGGCAGTAACGCAGGCGACAAAGAGACCGGCCGAGACCATCAAGGTGATGATCCAGGGGTCTATGGGGATCTGGTAGATGCCAAACGTGTTGAGCAGGTAGATCAGGGTGCCGCAGGTAAGTCCAAAAATGAGACCGATCGTCGTGCCCACAATAATCTCTGCCACCATAGCGTCACGCTTGGAGATGCGATCGAGGTCTCCCGTTGCCATCCAGCGCACCAAGATGGTACTGCACTGCAGGCCTACATTGCCGCTAAGCATATTTGTGAGGGGAACGAAGAAAGGAACAAAGGCGAACCAGTAGCGATCTTTAAAGTGGGTCATGATGACACTTGTGGTAATACCGGCGCAAAGGGTCACAACGAGGAAGGGACAGCGGAAGAGAATACGGTTGATCAGCGGCTCATCTTCTGAGACCTCTTCAGCGGTACCGGCAAAGTTGGCGATCGTCTCGTCAGCAATGTCACGCATCGCATCGACAGCATCTTCATAGGAGATCACCCCAACTAGTCTCTCTTGATCATCCACGACGGGAAGGGCGGGAATAGAGTAGCGGTCAACAAGATCCACAACATCGTCACGGTCGGTTTCCGGGTGAACAATATGGTGGACAGGAGCCATCACTGAGCGGATCGGCAGCTCTCTTGGACTGATGATTAAGTTACGGTCAGGAACCGATCCGATCAGCTGCTTATCTTCGTTGACGATGAAGATGCGCGATGTGAGGTCAATGCCGGGCTGGTTGCGAATTGCCGCAGCTACCTGACCGATCGTCGCTGTAATCGGGAAGGCGAAAAACTCGTTGCTCATCAGACGACCGGCAGTGTAGCGTCCATGCGCCTGCAGCTCACAAATCTTTTGGGATCTTTTAGGAGAGAGGCGATCTAAAATACGCTTTAGGCGGCGGTCGGATAGATCTTCGAGCACTTCGACAGCCTCGTCAGGAGGCATCGCCTCGATAAGGTTGACGATCTCCTTGTCGGGAAGCTGTCTAAAAATTGCGCCGCGGGTATTACTTCCCGTATGGATCATAAAGATGATCTTAGCGGGAAGGTCGGGGAGATTATCGTAGATGATCCAGCGGGCGTTGGGAGGAAGCCTTGTGACCGCCTTTGCTAAGTCAATCGGGTCAAAATCATTAGCGATCTGAGCCACATCATGAAGAGTGATCTGGCCAGTATGAGGCTCAATCGCATTTTCGAGCCGCTCATCGATATAGTCGTCGATCTCTTCCGTCGTCGGGACGTCGTAGATCTCGCTTACCTCAAGCTCTTCATCAAAATTTTTTTCTAGCTCTTCGTCAATCATGGGAATATTAGAATACAGTCCCTTTTAGTTTATTACTAGTGGCCGAGCTGCTCAATGAACTGTGTGAAGCCGTCACTTTTTCTTACCGCCTCGAGCCACTCATCTTCTAAAAGGTCCTGTAAGGGAGGCAGGGCTTGCGCCTGTAGCGCCTTTTGCAGATAGTGAAGGCTCGCCTCAAACTCTCCTTTGATAGAGTGAAGGCAGGCGAGATTATAGAGAGCGTGCAGATTGCCCAGCGAGAGGGCGCGAAGGAGTCTTTCCTCTGCTAAAGCCATAAAAGCCATACCCTCTTCGGGCTTCGCCGGCTCCCTCACAAGCTCGGCAAAGTGAATCAGTGCCACGGCCCAGTCGTTCCAGACAAAGTCATCTTCAGGATCTTCGGCAATGATCGATTCAAAAAGCTCAAGGGCATTTTTAAACGACTCCACATCAGAGGTGATCTCACCGAGGTGAGTGTGAGCCAGAGCGAGGTGAAACTTTCCTTGGGGATAGTCGGGATCTAAGATGAGCACCTTAGTCAAAATCTGAATTGACTGCTCATAGTAGAGAGGATCTAACGTTAAGTCGCCCAAAAAATCTAAAGCGGAGCCTAGGTTAAAGACCACCTGAGGGTCGATACTCGAGGCCTCTTTTTCCTGGAGGTGCTGACGAATTGCACGGTCAAAGCGCTCGATAGCCCCCTCAACGAGCCGTCTGTCGAGCTGATATTCTCCTAGCTTCAAAAGGGTGTATCCCCACTCATTCCAAAAGTGCGGCATGAGTTCGCTTGCGACATCCTCGGCGGTCTGAAAAAAGCGGTGCGCCTTTTCAAGGCAGCCAAAATCTTGATGCATCTCTCCCAAGGAGAGATAGCTAGCTGCCAGTCCCCACCAAAGGTGCCAATCTGACTGGTTGAGAGAGACTCCATTTTGAAACTTATCAATCGCCTCAAAGAGATAGGTGGGATCTTGAAAATAGTTAGAGAGCTCATTGAGTGTGTTTCCTATCAAAAGATAGAGCTTTGGATCATCGGTGATAAACATCAAAGCGTAGCTGAGCTTCTCATGAGCTTCACGTAGGTAATCCACATTTTCGCATAAAACACCTGCCAATAGCAGCGCTTCAGCCCAATGGATCAACACGGCCTCGACATCTGAGGTGAGCTTGGCTGACTTATCAAACTTGTCAAAAGACTCCTCTAAAAGAGCTACGCTACGCTTAACGTTGCCCGCCTCTTTTAAAAGAAGACCGAAGCTTAGCCAAAAGGGAGCCATCTCATAACAGCACTTCACTCCTCTAGAGAAGAGAGTATGCCCCTTTTCCAAAAGCTTGTCCTCTCTCGTCAAAGAGTAACCCTGCTGGCAAGCTTTGGCATATTCAAAGAGATAGGAGAGCTCGTCGACCATAGAGCTGACCTCCTCTTTCTCAAATTGCAAAAAGCTTTTTTCAAAAAATTCCTTTTGACTGAGCAACTCACCCAGCTTGGCGTAAGCGATGGCGAGCTCGAAATGGGTATTAAATCCCTCCTCAATAGCTCTTTCAAGAAGAGAGGCCGCAACGTGAAAATCTTGCGGTTCTCCTGATTGCTCCCCTAAAACGAGCTGAAAAAGTCCTATCTGCCAGACGGGCGCATTTTGACTGTTGGCAATCTGTAAAATCGTACTAAGAAGCTCTTCAGACTGATTGACAAGATCGGCTCTCTTCAAGTCATCGGAACTTAGCATAAGCTGCTCTTTATAAGTCGCCAAAAGTTGGTCGTCTCTTTCCTTAGAGCTTGGCAGGCGAAGCAGGGATAAAAACTTTTTTGATAGAACAAAAGAATCAAGGGGGGCAATCTGGCTAGCAAGGTTCAAAGAGCGCAGCGCCTCATCGTTCGATTTTGGGCCAAGGGAGTCCCCCTGCTTCACAAAGAGAAGCGCAAGCTTTTGTCTTTCAGTCTCTTGAATCCCTTTCCAGAGCTTTGGATCCAAATAGAGCTCCAGCTCCTTGAAGTTGGAGCTCTTCTCGATCTCATCGAGCAAAGAGAGGGTTATCTTCTTTTTTTTCATCCCACCCATAGCGCGCCCATTATAGACTATTTACTCTACTTCGTCTAGGAGACATTAAAAAATTCGGTCGGGCCGCTTTTATGCCCTTTTGCCCCAATTTGACTGATTTCATAGGTCCCCTACTAAATCATAGTATGCGAACTTATTAAATCAGCCAACTTGAAGCAAAATCATCATAAAATCGACTGCAACCGACTTATTCAATATCTCCTAACTGTTTCACAATCGCCTCTATCCCCACAACAGGCTCTTTGCAATGATTTTGTTGACAGAGATAGAGGGTGCTCTTCGCCTTAGGCTCAAACTCTTTGAGGTAGGGCAGAAGGGTTTGGATTTTTTCATCCTCTTTGTCAAAAATCACTAGAGCCATATGCGGAATATGGCGAGAAAAGACTTCTTTGATCAATCTCTCTTTGGCTCCCTCCTCTCCTCCGAGGGCGATGACAAGAGTCGTGGCTTTTTGGTCATAGTAGCGCATCAAATTCATCACCTGGTAGGTAAAGCCGGGAGAGTAACTTCCCAGCTGGCGGCTCACAGAGCAAAAGACCTTCTCAGCGTCAGTTTGATAGTCTAAATTGCGCGTTACTTGCGCCAGACGAAGCAGGTTTTCTGCCTGAATGCTATTGCCGCTCGGCTCGGCTCCGTCAGAAAATTGAACTTTTCGTACGATGAGATGAGGATCGGTTCCATCTGTCTGATAATACCCGCCTTCCGGAATGAGAAACTGTGAATTTAAGATATCTGTGAAGTTCAGTGCCCACTCAAGGTAGAGATGATCGCCCGTTGTCTCAAAGAGGGTGATGAGCCCCTTAATCATGTAGGCGTAGTCCTCTAAATTACCGGAATAGGAGCTATCTCCATCACGGTAACGGCGCAGGAGTTTTTCTCCATCCCACATGTTTGTTAAAATGAAGTGGGCTGCCCTCTTGGCCTCTTCAATATAGCGCTTCTCCCCTAAGGTTGCCCCTGCTTTCGCCAGAGCATCTATCACAAGCCCGTTCCAGGATGTGAGAACCTTATCATCTGTAAAGGGAGGCACTCTCTTTTGTCTCTCCTTTAGAAGAGTTATCTTCGCCTTTTCAAGCTGCTCTTTGAACTGCTCTTCAGGGACGGCATATTTATGACAAAACTCCTCTATGCTGTCACTGGCAAAGAGAACATTCCTCCCTTCGAAATTACCCATTTGGGAGACATCATAGTAGAGGCAGATCAGATCGACCCAATCGGGGTCGAGAAGTTTTTGTACCTCATCAGTTGTCCAGGTGTAGTAGAGCCCTTCGTGGCCTTCACTATCGGCATCTTGAGCCGAATAGAAGCCGCCCTTGGCATCTTGCATCTCACGGAGAAGATAGGCGAAGATCTCTTTGACCACTTCGCCATAGCTCTCGCGCTTTTCAGCAACGTAAGCCTCTAAATAGCAAGAGGCTAAGAGGGCGTTATCATAGAGCATCTTCTCAAAGTGTGGGATCTGCCACCTCTCATCAACAGCATATCTCGAAAAGCCGCCACCGAGATGGTCAAAGATTCCGCCGCGATGCATCGTCTCTAACCCCTTCTCAACTAAGAACAGGGCGCGGCCATCCTGTTTCCACTTGGCATAGCGAAGGAGAAAAAGATTTTGATAGGCGAGAGGAAACTTGGGAGCTCCCTTCAAGCCTCCGTTGATGGGATCGGAAATTTTGTAGAAGATCTCGGCGGTGTTTTCCACCTCCTCTTTAGGGGGAAGCTTACCCTCCTCTTCGACCTTCTGATTCTCTTTAAAGACTCCAACGATCTGGTCCGCCTGTTCGATAAGCTTCTGTCTCTCATCCCCAGACCAGACCTCATGGATGTGCTCTACAAGATCTGTTAGCCCCATCAGTCCCTGCCGACTCTTGGGCGGCAGGTAGGTGGCGG
>JAJFMK010000057.1 GCA_021772215.1 Chlamydiota bacterium
CGGCATTGGGTCCGATAAAAGAATCGGCCACTCTTTTCTCTATCCCGGCGTTGGCTACGGCGGCTCCTGTTTTCCCAAAGATATCTCAGCCCTTCGTCAACTAGCGAGTAAGATCGACTGCGACACATCTCTTATCGACGCTGTCGAGGAGGTCAATCAAAAACAAAAAGGGCTGATGGCAAAGAAGGTTCTCACCTACTTTGGCGAGCAGACAGTGGGAAAAAAGGTAGCAATTTGGGGACTCTCTTTTAAGCCAGACACCGATGATATGCGCCAAGCCCCCTCTCTTAACTTAATCAAAGAGCTGCTGAAGGCGGGAATAGAGCTGCATCTCTTCGATCCGATTGCTATGGAGAGCGCTAAACGGGTCGTTCCTGACCATCCGCAGCTTTTTTGGTCTGATAATGAAATAGATGCCGCCACTGGTGCTGACGCAATTGTATTAATGACAGAGTGGAAACAGTTTCGCCTTATCGACATGGAAGATGTAATAAAACATATGCGCGGCGTCGCCTTTTTCGATGGCCGCAACCAGTACTGTCCCAAAGACATGAAGGAAAAAGGCTTTGACTACGAAGGAATTGGAACCTCAACCAAAAAGAGCTATGCCATCAGCCGTTGAAGAGATCCAAAAACGTTTAGCTGAAGTCACTCAAAACTGTGACGAAGCCAAGAGGCTCCTCTATGATGGAGCAAGATATGCGCTCTTCTCTGGCGGTAAGCGCATGCGTGCGTTGGCGACGCTCACCGTAGCAACCAGTTTAGGCGCTACAACAGAAGAGTCCCTAGACCCCGCCTGCGCTGTCGAGATGATCCACACCTACTCCCTCATCCATGATGACCTTCCTGCGATGGACAATGATGACTTTCGCCGCGGCAAGCCGACGCTCCATCGCGTCATCCCCGAAGGCTTTGCAATATTGACAGGTGACTACCTACTCACAAGAGCATTTGAGCTCTTAGCCGCCTCGCCCCACCAAGCGGCCGAGCAGAAGGTCAAAATGATCAGCTGCCTCGCTAGGGAGAGCGGAGGAGAGGGTATGATCGGTGGGCAAGTCATCGATCTTTTTCTCGAAAAAAAGAGTCCCACAGTCGATCAGCTTCAAAGTATGCATCTGCAAAAGACCGCCTGCCTCATTAGCGCGAGCCTACAGCTTGGCGCCATTGTAGCCAATGCATCTATTGAGATTGAAAGAGCGCTCTGGGCCTTTGGCAAACAGATTGGACTCGCCTTTCAGATTCAAGATGACATCTTAGATCAGACCCACGGCGTCGAAAAGCATGGCGTTGAGGGCGGCAGCGACTCAGGCAGAGGCAAAGCGACCTTTGTGACGCTTCTCGGCCTTGAGAGGGCAGAAGAAGCCCTAGCCGACGCACTTAGAAAAGCCTCTGAGCTCTTAAGTGAACTCCCCTCTTTAGAAGAGCCTCTACTAAACCTATTCTCACCCCTTTTTGTAACGAAAGAGGGCAGGCTTCTTGCGCCGATGGCTCATCGGAGCTAAAAAGAGCGGCAAAGAGAAGGCTAGGCTTGCGAAAATAGCGTTCGCGAACGGATGAGTGATCCACTCCCACTGAAAGAGAGTCAAAAAAGCTTCTAAGCCAATCCCCTTTTTAAAGATAAGCTGCAGAAAATCGATGACAATTGAGTAGATCAAAGTGAAGAGGGCTAGTGAGAAGAAGGAGTCCTCAGTGATCAAATGTTTGATTCGCCCCACAAGATAGTAAGCCACTAAAGAGAAAAGTGTCAGCCAGCCGAGCGCCATATCCGAGATGAAGAGGTCGCTCATCAAGCCGCAGGCAAAAGCTAGGGGCAGTCCCTGCTGTGCTAAAAGCGAAAAGATGATCAACGGAAAAAAAAGGTTCACGCTCCAGTTAGGAAAGAGAGGCGGCAGGAGTAGTAAGTAGAGAAGGGTCAGGAGAATAAAGCGCGTGCGATCCTCCCTTTGAAAACGCACTAGTAGGCGCCTCTCCAGTTGAAGAGGAGAGGAACCGTCTTGAAGACAATCTTTAGATCCATCAAGAGGTTGCGCCGCTCGAGATAAGCCATATCAAAGGAGATTCTGCCATGATAGCTTAGGTCGCTGCGACCCGAAACCTGCCAAAGGCCGGTCACTCCGGGGCGGATTTTGAGGATCTCTTTGGCATTTTTTTGCACATGAGACTCAATTTCATCCGGCACGACGGCTCTTGGGCCGACGACGCTCAAATCACCTTTGAGGACGTTAAAGAACTGTGGCAGTTCATCGAGGGAGCTTTGACGTAAAAAACGGCCTAACCTCGTAATGCGCGGATCACGTCTTAGCTTTCTCGTTGCAAGCCACTCCTCTTTCAAGGCAGGATCACGTTGTAGAAGCTCTTCAAGCTCCTGATCAGCCCCTCTTCGCATAGTGCGGAACTTATAACAGGTAAAGAGCTTACCGCCCCGCCCGACTCGCTTTTGGCAATAGATCGGAGAGGAGGATGTAGAGAGTATCGAGATCAATGCTAAACTTAAAAAAATTGGTGAAAGCAGCACAATCACGAGACCGCTGAAGAGAATATCAAAAATTCTCTTAGAGGGAATATGCTTGATACTATGAGGAAGATAGATTTGTGAGCCCATATTCGATTTTTACTCTTATGTGAGCTACAATACCTCATCTGGACAAATTTCAACCAAGGTTTTTTGATGGCTGATGCAAAGCTACTCGACGGCAAGGCGTTATCAAGAAGGATCGAAAAGGAGCTGAAGGCCGAAATCCAAGCTTTTTCGGGAAGAGCTCCCTGCCTAGCTGTTGTCATCGTCGGAACTCACGCCCCCTCACTCATCTACGTCGGTAAGAAGCAGGAGGCGTGTAAGAGGGTCGGCATCGACTCAAAGCTATTCGAAGTCGAAGAGACGGTTAACAAAAAAGAACTCAAGAAATTAATTGAATCTATCAACAAAGATCACGACATCGATGGCATCTTAGTGCAGCTGCCACTGCCGCAGCAGATCTCTCCCTTAGAAGTCGCAGAGTGGATCCACCACGACAAAGATGTCGACGGCTTTAATCCAATCAACATGGGCAAGCTCCTTATGGGCTCTTTAAGCGGTTTTATCCCCTGCACACCTCTCGGCGTCAAAAAGCTACTCGACGAGCATCACATCTCAGTAACAGGAAAACATGTGGTCGTCTTAGGGCGCAGCAATATCGTCGGCAAGCCGATGGCAGCGCTTCTGACTCAGATCAACCCCGGCTACGACGCCACCGTCACCGTCCTTCACCGCAACTCCCCCGACCTTAAAAACATCTGCAAGTCGGCTGATATCCTCATCATCGCCGCGGGCCAGCCGCACCTCATCACAGGCTCGATGGTCAAAAAGGGCGCCGTTGTAGTCGACGTCGGTATTACTAAAGTCAATAACGTCTCCCTCGACCGCTCCAAAGTAGTCGGCGACGTCTGCTTCGATGAGGTAAAAAAGGTAGCTGACTACATCACCCCTGTCCCCGGCGGCGTCGGCCCTATGACCATCGCCATGCTCTTAGAGAACTGCGTCAAAAGCTACAAGCGACACCACAAAATACTCTGAAATAGGAGGGACTTGTAAAACTGCTTTGCCCGGAAAAAACGGGAATTTTAAAGCCTATTGCAGGCGGCAGCAAAGCTGCCACGGTCAATTTGACGATATCGACCCCTGGTGGGTCGGTAGAGGAGAAGAGATGTAATAGGCTTTAAAAGGGCGCTTTTAATTGGTAAATGAATTTTGCAAGTCCCTCATAGGTATGAATTAAAAATTCCAAATTATTCAAGTTGTTTGTGTAAATCTCTTCTTTTGGGTATTATGCGGTGTAAATTTAGGAGTCGTTACATGAAAATAGGTATGTTAAAAAATTATTTACTAAATCCATCCACTTTTAACCGACTTCCGAGCACAAATCATTTATTAAAAAAACTCTCCTCTCAATCGAACATTGCATATAATTCTTTTGTTGATTCTCCAGAATTTCCGATTCCTGGGACAAAAAATTATGAGGAATCGATCAAAAGATTGCAAGACCCTCGGGTTCTAGAAATGCTTTCTACACCAAAATCTAGCCAAACAACTCGCTCGAATGAGAAGTTACAATGAATGGTGCAAGATGTTCAGAAAGAGAATGCTACATTGAAAGATGAATATTACAAATTAACAAAAAGCTGATATCATCCTGCCAACACTCTATAACCGAGGAAAAATTTGATGAGGGAACTATCTTCAGAATACCATTTAATGCTCCCAACAAATTTTCTCAATTTGTACAACTACCCCATAGAGTAGAGTAAGTAATAAATTGTTATTACACATCAAAAGGTTTTGAAAGGCTTGTTAATCGGTGCGGTTATAAAATTTTAGAACTCCTTGAATTGGGACAGAACTCAGATAATGTTCGTGCTGTAGCCGTACTGCAAATCAAAAAATAAAATATTCCAGATATCAAAATAAGAAAAGTTCGAATTTGAAGATTGATTTACTGAATGTTTTCTCTATGCCTCCCTGTTTCAATTCTAGTTTTAAAGGGCAATATAACGAATAACGGTTACGCTAATGAAGAGATTTTTTTTCGCCACGCTTTTACTGCTGGCCATCTATCTCTATACAGAGAAAGACCCAACAGTCACATCGTTCGAGGGAATTGCGATGACGATCCCCTACCGCATTTTAGTGGGCGACCCCGTCAGTTTTGAACAGGCTGAACTGATTGAGAATAGAATCCAGAAGGTTTTTACAAAGACTCATCAACACTTTAATAAGTGGAACAAAGAGTCTGAGCTTACATTGATCAACCGCACTGAGGCTGGCATCGAAATTGCAGTCTCAGAGGTTTTGATGCCGCTACTAAAGATCACCGATCGCCTCTACAGGGTCACTGAGGGGCGCTTTGACCCAACTGTTGAGGCGGCCCAAGAGATCTGGAAAGAGACCTTTTTAGAAGAGACGCCGACACTCTTTAACTGGAGTGATATTGAGCTTAAACAAAACTCTTTAATTAAAACCAAAAGTGGCCTACAGATCGATCTGGGCGGCATTGCGAAAGGCTACTGTCTCGACCTAATGAAGGACGCTATTAACGAACTAGGCTTTCATAACCTTCTCATTGAGTGGGGCGGCGACTTCGTTGCCTGCGGGAAGCATCCGAAAAAGCGTGGTTGGCAGGTAGGGATCCGCAGCTTTACTGATGGAGAAGTGGTCGAGACCATTGAGTTAAATAATGCCGCCCTGGCCACAAGTGGCGACTACTTGCAAAAGTGGGACTTAGACGACAGAAGCTTCTCACACATCTTTGATCCGCTAACGGGCCTTCCTATGGAGATCAAAACGGGAGGTATCGGAAGCGTCTCTGTCCTCTCATCTAATGCAACAGAGGCTGACGCGCTGGCGACAGCCTTAATGCTCTTTGAAAGCGAAGAGGAGGCTAAAGAGTGGATCAGCTCAATAGATGAGCCAATTCAAGTCCGCTTTATTAATCATTAAGAGAGTTTAGGATAACCTCGGCGCCGCGGGCAAAGCGGCTTTCAAACTGCGGGATCTTTTGACGAAGGGAGATCTGCACGTGCTGTAGGTAGACATCAACTGGATCTGAAGTTTGGATAATCTGCTCCACGCTTTCACTTAAAAAAAAGCGCCCCAAGCTAACCCAATCATCTTTAATATATTCGATATTTCTCTTCATATCTCCACCTTAAGAAAAATATGAAATTTTGACTACTTCTCTTTTGTCAAGGAGGCACTGAATAATTCAGGTGCAGCTGATTTCTTGATGATTTTGCAATCCAAGTTTTTGAATTTTGTAAG
>JAJFMK010000058.1 GCA_021772215.1 Chlamydiota bacterium
AGTATGGGTCCAGAAAACGAACATAGGGATTTAGCTGCTAGGAGAATACGAGAGGCAAAAAGAGGGCAGACCGGCTCTCTTAACTTGGAAAACCTAAACCTATCATCACTTCCACGATGTATAGAAACATTGCCCCTTAAAAAGCTAAGTTTAAGCAACAATAACTTTACAACTTTAGCAGCGGTTCCTCCAATGGAGAGTTTAGAAACCCTTAATCTGGACGATAACCCCATTTCAACAACCAAAATATGCCCAGCTCTTCCTCATTTAAAGGAAATGAATTCCAGCAGGTGGAACCTATCTATTGAGGAGCAAAATAGTATTAGACGTCACTACTCTCTAGCCCCTAGTGAACGCTCGTAAATGGGTATCAGTTTAATAATCGCCCTTTTCCTAGAATATTTATCCAAATCGTTTGAAGAGATCGACCACTATTTTGAAGTGACGTTATTTCATGGTGCTAAGCCAGCTAAAATTTCAGAAGAGTGGGAAAAAACGGCTTTGGAATACCTAAATAAGCATAAGAAAATTACTGCTAAGCAGGCACAACAAGTATGGAGTGTAACCTCACGAACAACATCCACAAGGCTAAAAAAGATGTGCGAGAAGGGATTAATTGTTGCGGACATACGCCGCAGGATCACCCGTCACCAGCCAGCTATGAATCTCTGGAATACTCATATTCACCCCTCTACCCCTATTTTACCATGGGGTGGGGGCTCGGGGAATAGGATTTTTAACCTATTGATAATAAATTTGTTATAACATAATCGCTGTTTTTTTGGTAAAATCATGATTTAAATGAAGCCTGTACAGAAGTTTATCGTTCTTATCGTTTGATCCTTCATATCGTTGTAGTGGTTACGAAAAACGAATCACGGGAGATGGATAGGGTTATAAAATCCGGCTAGATGGCTCCACAAGATCGAGCTCGATACCATGCCTCTTCAATGTGCGACGCAAAAGCTGCGCCTTTGCTACATGGAAATCTTGAGCTGAAGTGTCTGTTTTAGGCATGGAATACTCATCAAAGTACCTGCCTTGAAGACTTTTAAGATCCCTACTGTATTCAGAATTTTGAGTGAGAATCGACTCAAGTTGCGGCAGATCTTTGAGGATGGTTTCCACCTTTTTATTGGCGATGTCAACCAGATCTCTTTCTGTAATCAGATCCTCTTTCGTGATACGAATGGGTCTTTCTCTTTCCACTCTTCTGTCTCCCCAATCCTCTCCATATATATGTCCCTTAACTGCTGTATCGATCTGCTGTCGAAACAGGGTTTCATAGAAGAGGTAGACCTCTACAGTCTCACCCTTTAATTTTGATTGAGAGAGTTTTGTGGCGATAGCAGATCTTAAAGCTAGCGTCTTAGCAGAAGCTGCTACAATTTCCAACTTTTCCTTTAAGGAGAAATTTTCGGAAAGATTATGAAGACGCCATGAGGTGTAGATTTCATTGAGGGCGCCGCTCGCGCGGTCGGGACAGGCCTGTAAATTCGCTGGCACCTGTACAAAGAAAAGCTCTGAAAATTCCTCTCTTTTTTGTAACTCTTTTTTTGTCTCCTCATTCTCAACAGGAGTTAAATCAAGTGATTGAATGATTTGACAAACAGTAAGGGCTAGCTCTTTTTGAGACGCTCCATAGTCACTCGTTTGCTCCAATCTGAGGAGAAATTCGTTGAGGATTCCCTTTTTTCTGCGGTCCATTTTTTTGACGAAAGACCAATCAAATATTTGCGCACTTGTTTTGGACCAAAATTCTAATCGAGAAATGATTACCCCCTTTGCAAGCGTAAACCTCGATTCTTGGGTAGCAGTGAGAATTTGATTTACCTCATCTACCGGTACCTGGGTATCTGTTGCAGAAATGTGGAAGAGGTTAGTACGAGAAAGACTCATAGGCAAAGAGGAGAGTTCGTTATTACCTTTAATATAAAGTTCACGAAGTCCTGCTGCATTACCCAGATGTGGCGGCAAACTACGTAGGGAATTATCACTTACTTTCAATATTGATAGATCACGCCAAGGATAGTGAGGATTAATCTGAGTGTCCCACGCTGGTCCATCCGGAAGGGAGATGAGTTGGTTATCACTGACATCGAGGCTTCCTAGGTTGGTTAACACACTAACTTCTTCAAGCGAGGTCAACCTGTTATTATTGGCGCTTAGAAATTGTAAATGACTCAATACCCCCAAGCCCACCAGGGAAGTGATATTGTTACCATTGGCATCGAGCTGTATTAGCATGCGCAAACTACTAACACCAATAAGAGAGGTGAGCTTGTTATAATTGACTATTAGGTGCGTCAGCTCACCCAATCTGCTCACACCTTCAAGGGAGGTGAGCAGATTCTTACTGGCAACTATACTTCTTAGTTTTCTCAATCCACTAACACATTCAAGAGAGACTAGGCTATTTCGATAGATATGAAGCACTCCAAGATGAGTTAGTGCAGATAGGCAGCCTGGGAGCGTGGTTAGTCCTAGGTCATTTATAGCCAACTTTTCACTTTTGTTAATAAAACAGCCCCAAATTTTATTAGCTGCCTCTTGCCGATTCTCTGGAGGGGTTCCCTCTATTACCCATCTCTGCAGATTGGCCTTAACCGCCTCCTCTCTAGCACTGGACGAAGAGATCTCTGGATAGATGAGCGGCGAGATCTGATCTCGCTCATCAGTTAGCTGATCTTCAGAAACAACTAGCTCTAAACCAACCTTTTCTGCTTGATCTCGGAGTAACCCTTTGAGCTCTCCTTGATAGTAGACTCTCCCCTCATTTCCATCTAAAAAGAGAACCGATTCATGAAGGGAGGTCTCGCTAGTTGTTGGATGCAAGAGTTCTTTGATCGAATTTCTATCGAAATGTTTAACGATTACCGACACATCCGAAAACTCACCCCTGGCTACGGCATCCCTTAACCCCTGTCTTAAAATCATTTGAAGCTCAGGTTCAGTCAAAGCTCTCTTACCCTCTATCTTAGAAAAATAGAACTCTGTCTCAGGAGCAATCTCTTTGAGAAAGGCTTTTAGATCTTCAATTGCAAAAGTTACAGCAGCATCAAAAACAGCCCTAAAGAGCTCGTCGACCTCTTGAAGCTGGGCCCCTTTTTGCATGTGAGCCATCTTGCAGAGAAGAAACTGATCTGTTGATGAAAAGGTCGACGGATCAATCGATTGATCTCGAATTGCCGCAAGCACAGCGTCGAGTCCTTCATAAGAAGTATCACCAACGCGGACATTCGCCGCAGGATCACCCGTCACCAGCCAGCTATGAATCTCTGGAATACTCATATTCA
>JAJFMK010000059.1 GCA_021772215.1 Chlamydiota bacterium
TGTGGTTTCCATCGATAGCGTAATCAAGTAGCCATCTTTTTTATGGATTTGCTTGTGCTTGTTACTATATCATCTGATTCTCATGGGAAAAACAATGGCCACTGAACTCATTTTAGCCTCCGGCAATCTTCATAAGATTGGCGAGTTTCGAACTCTCTTTCGAAAGTGCGGACTGGATATAGATCTGACATCCTTAAGGCAGTATAAGGATTATGAGTCTCCTGAAGAGGTTGGATCCACCTTTGAAGAGAATGCTCGCATTAAGGCGATGTCTGCAGCAAATCATTTTGGGAAGATGGCGATTGCCGATGACTCAGGACTTGTCGTCCCTGCCCTCGGTGGAGAGCCGGGCGTCTATTCTGCCCGCTACGCAGGGTCAGAAGCAACTGACCAGGACAACCGCAAAAAGCTTCTTGAAAAGATGGAGGGGCTCACCGGCATCGAAAGGCAAGCCTATTTCGAGTGTGTCCTCGTTGTCGCAACTCCAGAGGAGGTGCTCATTACCGTGAGAGGAACCTCAGAAGGAGAAATCGTTGAAAAGGCGCGCGGCCGTCACGGCTTTGGCTACGACCCCATTTTCCAAAAACATGGCTATAACCAGACCTTCGCAGAACTTGATGACCTCACCAAGCATCGTATCTCTCACCGCGGCAAAGCATTCGAGGCGCTTCTTGTAGTTTTAGAATCTCAAGAACTGTGATTTACATAATCGATGGTTACAATCTTCTCTTTTATCTCTTTGAAGGTGAAGAACTCGAACAGGACCGCCATAAACTTCTTAGCACTCTAAATGGTTTAGCCAAAGCGGCTAGTTTGGAGCTGATTGTCGTTTTTGACTCTCATTCGATTGATCTCGGTGTAGGACGAGAGCGTTTTGATGCGCTTGAGGTTCTCTACAGCGATCTCAATCAGACAGCTGACGAGCACATCTTAGAGCTCTTAAGTCATAAGCCAAAAAGGGCTACGGTCGTCAGCTCAGACAAGACACTCCTTCGCAATGTCAAAGACCTTGGTGTTAAGACTAAAGAGATTGGTCCCTTCTATTTATGGCTAAAGAAAAGAGCAGAGAAATCTAAAATGAAAAACCCTGTAAAGCCACTTTACAAATTGAAAGACCCCGATCATGACCGCTATTTGAAAATCTTTGAGAAACGTTTGAATGAGAGATAAGTCTCTACTTCTTCTTAAAGTGCGGCGCGATCAAGGAGGGCAGTTTCATCATATCAAACGGCTCACTAACGCCTAGGAGCTTACCAAGAGCGTCGTCCGGTTTGATGATACGGCGATTGTTAGGATCTTGGAGGCTTTCAGCCCGGATGTGATCCCAAATAGATTTGAGGACATCTTGGCGTGTTGACTCTTCGCTATTTAGAAAGCTTGCCATCTCCTTTGAAAGGGACAAAACAGGCTTTTTTCGCTCGCTCTTCTTCTTTGTCGCATTCTTAGCTGGTGCTTTCTTGGTTGGTGCTTTCTTTTTGTTTGGCAAGGCTTTCCCCTTTTTCCCTCGGCCCGCTTTCTCTTTTTTGACGTAAGGAGTTCTGGGATGGTTGGCGTATTTAGAGCTTACCTGATTTAAATCATTAACGATCACGTCGCAATCGGGGTAGGTGTTGCAGGAGAAGAAGGTTTTACCAAAGCGGGAGCGGCGCGCGGTCAATCGACCGGGGCAGTCGATGGCCGGGCAGCTTGGCATATCCTGTTCTTTGGGGAGATCTTCCCCTTTTCGTGGGATGTTGATAATCCCACGGCAGTCAGGATAGCGGGTACATCCCAAGAAGGGGCCGAAGCGGCCATGTCTCACCTTCATAGGGGAGCTACATTCGGGGCAGATCTGATCCCAGTCAAAGTCGGGGTTAAACTCCTCTTTGTTGAAGTGCACCTCTTCAATCGGCGAGGTGAAGTCGCAGTCGGGATAGTTGGTACAGCCGTAAAAATATTTGGAGCGAAACCAGACCTTTTGAAGGTTGCCATCTTTACATTTGGGGCTGGAGATATCGGTCTCAATTTTGGGAACAAAGGCCTCTTTTTCCGCTAGCTCCAGGGCGGGTGAAAAGGAGGTCCAGAAGTTGCGGATTAGCTCTTTCCAATCCTTTTGATTTTCTGCAACCTCTTCGAGGCTATTCTCCATCTCAGCTGTAAAGCCGGTCTCCATGATCTGCTTGAAGCTGTTGCTAAGTAGGTCGCAGATGACGCAACCGAGCTCTGTTGGTTTGAGACGCCCTGCCTCTTTAACAGTATATTCACGACTCTGGATTTTGTTCATGATCGCTGCATAAGTTGAAGGACGACCAATTCCTGATTTTTCGAGCTCTTTTACCAAAGAGGCTTCAGAAAAGCGTGCAGGGGGACGGGTGAAGGCCTGCTCTTTGTCCAGTTTGACGAGGTCAAGAGTGTCGCCCTTCTCAAGGGGAGGCAGCTGTTTTGTCTCATCCTTTTCTTGATCGTCGTCAAATTTTTCCTGATAGGCTGCTAAAAAGCCGCTGAATTTGATAACAGAGCCTGTTGCACGCAGAACAATCCCGGGTGCTGAGGAGATGTTGGCCGCTATTGTGTCGTAGATGGCTGGTAGCATCTGCGAGGCGATAAAGCGTCTCCAGATAAGTTGATATAGTTGAAATTGATCTTTGGTGAGATAGGGTTTTAGCGACTCAGGAGTTCTGAAGGAGTTGGTCGGACGGATGGCTTCGTGGGCATCTTGCGCGCTCTTCTTGCTACTATAAAATTTGGGCTCTTTAGGGAGGTAGTTTTCGCCAAACTGCTCTTTGATAAGAGATCTCGCCTCATGCACCGCTTCGGGGGCGCAGCGTACAGAGTCGGTACGCATGTAGGTGATCAAACCCTCTGCCCCGTCGCTGCCAAGATCGACCCCTTCATAGAGAGTCTGAGCGATATTCATTGTCCTGGCGGCGGAGAAGCCGAAGTGGCGGCTCGCCTCCTGTTGAAGAGTCGAGGTGATGAAGGAGGGGATCGGGTTTCTCTTCTTCTCTTTACGCTCAACAGTTTCAACTTTGAAAGGACCCTTCTCAATGCGGGCTGCAACTTGGGTGGCGATCTCCTCATTATCAACTAAGAAGATATCCTTACCCTCTTGCGGCTCCTTTTCAACTCGCCTTTCATCGACACTGTAGAGAGAGGCTGTGAAGGAGCTCTCTGACCTTTCGGAGAGTAGATGGGCATCGAGGTTCCAATACTCCTGAGGAACAAACGCCTCGATTTCCCTTTCGCGCATCACGACAAGCAGTAGTGCCACGGATTGAACGCGTCCTGCAGAAACGGAGCCGCTTCGACCTCTTTGAATACGTCGGTTGAGGATCGGAGAGATGGAGTAGCCTACAAGGCGGTCGAGGATACGTCTCGCCTGCTGAGCGTTCACAAGAGCCATATTAATTTCACGAGGCTCTTGTAGCGCTTTTTCGATTGCGTTCCTTGTGAAAGAGTGAAAGGAGACCCGCTTAAACTTCTTATCCTTAGGCAGAACATGCATAATATGCCAGGCGATCGCCTCTCCTTCGCGGTCGGGGTCGGGAGAGAGGTAAATCGTGTCGCAATCTTTGGCCGCTTTGATGAGCTTTTTGATCACCTCATCCTTATCGGGCATCGTTTTGTAGGTCGGCTCGAAGTCGTTTTCTATATCAACGCCAAACTCTTTGGGGGGCAGATCTCTTATATGTCCCACAGAGGATTCAAAGAGAAATTTATTACCCAAGAACTTTTTTAGGGTTTTAATCTTGGCCGGGGACTCGACGATGATGAGAGATTTTGACATTCTTAAAAATTTTAATAATAAAGCGCTTTGTCCAATTATACCCTATTTCGAAGATATATTGACAGGGACAAAAAAAACCTCGGTGAGCTAGCAGCCCGCCGAGGTTAAAATTTTTCTCCTCATTTAGAAGGAGACAGTGACTCTACCCTCGACCAAGATTGCCTCTTTGTCTCGAGATTGAGCTCTTAGATCAATCATTTGACCCTTTTCGACTAGGCGCAGGTGATGATCCACAAGATCGATCAGAGGCTGCGGTTCCTCGTCGAGCGCAAGTGAGTGGGAATTTGGACTCACTGTTGTTCTCCTAGTCCGCAATTTGTTTTGCGGCTTTGAGACAGAGGCCATCAAAAAAATCTTATCTCATCTCTACAAAATTCTTCGTAAAGCATAGATAAGAGCCGATCGCCCCTCTCTAATTTTTCGTCTGTTTTCTTTTCCCAAGTCGTGGCTTTAGAGCTAAACTGGCCCTTCACCTCCTTCTTGCTCATTGGTATCCACCGTCTGGGAACCTCTCAAATTCAATCGAAAGGATTTTTTGACTACAAAGTAGCCCATAAGTGTATATAATCAATCTGCCCCATCAACTCAAGGCATTGTAATTCTTAAGAAAAGAGATTATATATGATACCTTCTACATAAATCAAGATTGGAAAGGATTTGGGATTACTAAAAGAGATCGCCCTTGAGGCCATTAGCTTAAGCCCCCACCAGATGCGTCGTCACTTTCCTGAAGAGGAGATTGAAGAGCTGGCGCAGTCAATCGAATCTGTTGGTCTGATTCAACCGTTGGTTGTTCGTCTCTCGGACGGGGCGTATGAACTCATTGCGGGAGAGCGTCGCCTAAGGGCCTTAAAGCTACTGAACAAAAATAGCGCTTTAGCTTTTGTCAGCGAGATGGGGGACAAAGGAGCTGCCTGTGCCACGCTGATTGAAAATATTCAGCGCTCCGATCTTCGGCCGATGGAGGAGTCGTGGGGTTATCAAAATTTGATGAAGAGACTCCCCTGCACCCAGCAGGAGCTATCCAAATTGGTCGGAAAAAAACGCTCCACTATTGCTAACTCTTTGAGACTTCTCTCTTTGCCAAAAGAGGTACAAGAGGCTATCGACGCCGGCGCGATCACGGTTGGTCATGCGAAACTCCTCCTATCTTTGCCTACACAAATATTGCAGCTAAGCCTCTATCGGAAAATAGTCCAGGAGGGGTTAACCGTGAGGAAGACCGAGGAGCTGATCCGCATCTCAGCGCGCCGCCCCAAGCGCATGCAACAAAAGAGCCCCTACCTGCTCGCACTTGAGCGGCAGCTTCAAGAGACACTCTCTTTACCAATTCGTGTTGTTGGCTCTGAAGAGGGAGGTAAAATCATCTTTGATTGGGACTCGGTAGACGCGCTCGAGACCCTTTTAGAGCACTTTGGAGTTTTGAGCGATGGTTAAAAAAGAGATCAAATTAAAAGTTGAGGGGATGCACTGCATATCCTGTGTCTCATCTATTGAAGAGGCACTCAAAGAACTTGCTGGAGTGAGTGAAGTCTCTTTGGATTTTAGCAGCTCCATCGCCTATGTCGTCTACGACGATGATCGTTTGGGGCAAAAAGAGATCTTAAAGAGGGTGAGCGACGCCGGCTATAATGCGGAGGTGTTGACCAAGGAGCTTTTAGAGCGCTCCAGTGCGATTCCCTCACTTTTCATGGATCCCTCCTTCCTCTCATTTCTTCTCGCCGCGCTTTTGACGATCCCCTTGATGGTCCATATGTTTGCAACTCTCTTGGGGTTGCAGATCACAGTCTCTCCCTTAATGCAGCTCCTATTAGCCTCTATAGTTCAGTTTTGGTCGGGCCGCAGCTTCTATCGCGGCTCCTACTTTGCTCTTAAGGCGAAAGCGCCCAATATGGATCTTCTGATCGCTGTCGGAACGACGACAGCCTACCTCTACAGTTTCGTTGTTGTCCTCTTCGGACTCGACCTGCCTCTCTATTTTGAGACCAGCGCAGCGATCATTACCATTGTCCTTTTAGGGCGATGGATTGAAGGGTCGACAAAGCATAAGGCGACAGAAATGATTGAGAAGCTTCTGCTTTTGGTGCCGAAGAGAGTGCAGGTGGAAAGAGAGGGGCGGCTCCAAGAGGTGGATCCCGATGATCTTAAGGTGGGAGAGATCTTCTATGTCCGTCCAGGCGAAAACGTGGCTGTGGATGGGAAAGTTTTAGAGGGTGAGTCGAGTGTCGACGAGGCGCTCTTGACCGGAGAGTCCCTTCCTGTGTCGAAAGAGGTCAACTCCTTGATCTATTCAGGAAGCGTCAACCAGCAGGGGCTTTTAAAGGCGCAGGCGCTTCGTGTGGGAGAGGAAACAACTCTTGCAAAAATTGTTCAGCTTGTTGAGAGACTCCACCTATCAAAAGCGCCGATCCAGAGGCTCGCCGATCAGGTTAGTGCTCTCTTCGTTCCGCTGGTTCTTCTTGTCGGCCTTGTAACGTTAATCTCCTGGTGGGTCATCGACGGCTCCTTCACAGAAGGGTTGATTGCTGCTGTGGCGACGATTGTTGTTGCCTGCCCTTGCGCTTTGGGAATTGCGACGCCGCTGGCAATCTTAGTTGCCAGTGGTAAGGGAGCGGAGCTTGGACTCATTTTTCAAAATGCGACGGCCATAGAGACCTGTGCTAAAAGTTCTGTGATGATCTTTGATAAGACCGGGACGTTGACCATCGGTAAACCGGAAGTCACTGAGAAGATCCTCTTTGGAGCGACGACGGAGAGTGAGGCCATTCAGACAGCGGTTTCGCTGGAGGCCTTTTCCAGCCATCCCCTAGCATCGAGTATTTTGTCTTTGGCAAAAGAGAGAGGTATCGAGAGGGAGCCGGTCAGCGGCTTTCACTCCATCTCTGGTAAAGGTGTCGAGGGAATAAAGCGTGGCAAGCTCTACCATCTCGGCTCAAGGCGCTACGCGGAGGAATTGGGGTGTGAAATACCCACAAAACTCGATTCGGAGCGGCCCGGAAGTGAGCTCATTCTCTTTAGTGAGAAAAAGGTGTTGGCTGCCTTCTACGTGAGTGACCCTTTACGTAGTAATAGCAAAGAGGTAGTTGAGGCGTTAAAGGAAAAAGATATCGAGGTTTTAATGATCAGTGGCGATTCCAAGGCGCATGTTGAGTCTGTAGCGAAGGCTGTGGGGATTGAGCACTACCTCTATGAGGTTCTCCCTGAAAAAAAGGTAGATCAGGTGATGCATCATCGCGAGCGAGGAAAGATTTTGGCAATGTGTGGGGATGGAATCAACGACGCTCCCGCTCTGGCGGCTGCCGATATCGGCTTTTCGATCGGCTCAGGAAGCGACATAGCGATTGCTGCCTCTGATGTGACATTGATCCACAATGACCTGATGGGTGTCGTCGATGCGATAGAGCTTTCGCAAGAGACGATCCGCAAGATCAAACAGAACCTCTTCTTAGCATTCTCATACAACA
>JAJFMK010000060.1 GCA_021772215.1 Chlamydiota bacterium
ATAGATGATGGAGAGTGGATCTTTCGCGGCCATCTCTTCTCAACGTTAGAGCTGACAGCGACGCTTGATGAGAGTTATGCGCCGATCGAACCTCTGATCCATTTCCGCTTCGACAGCGACCATCTCGAGCTCTCTCACCTCGTCGCTTCCGACCTCTCGATTGCGGTCGACTATGAGATGGGAAAAAAGGGTCATTTGAGCCTCTCTTGTGATGATCTGCAGCATCGAGGCAGCAGTTTTCGAGATCTTCAATTAAGCGCAGAGCTTTTTTCAAAGAGCGCTTCACCCTTCTCCTTTAAAGCGATATTGGGAAAGGGAGAGTCGATTCTTCTCGAGGGGTGGGTCGAATATGACAACGATTTCTACCGAGGCTATTTTGAGAGGGGGGAGTATTGCTTCTCTGAAGGGACTCTTAAGTTGGCCAACGGTGCCCAGTTAACTTATGCTGATGAGTTCCTTAAAATTGAGCGCCTCTCTCTGTTCTTAGATGAGAGCCAGCTGAATGTGAAAGGATATCTCTCTTTAATGGATAGTAATATTCAGCTCAGCTCACCAATGATTGATCTCGAGCGCTTCTCTTCTCTTTTGGGAACAGACCTTATGGGCACCCTCGAGGGGCGCTTTTCTCTGCATGGCCCCTGGAACCAGCTGCAGGGAGAGGGACTCTTAGAAGTGAGCCATCTCCAGCCGAAAGGGTACCCGACCGACCGCCTATTCCCGGCTTCGGGACAGCTGCGATGCTCTGTCAACAATAGCCACTTTCTTGGTAGCGCTGAGCTGGTAGGAGCGCTTGAGGAGACGATCAACGTTAACTTCCGCCTGCCGCTGAAGATGGAGCCCTTTGGGGTCACTTTTGCTAAAGATCAGCCGCTCGAGCTGCAGGCTGATGTTGAGTTGGAGATCTCACCCTTTCTCACCTTCCTCTTAACAGATACGACAAGCCTCACGGGGATGGGAAAGGTGAAGCTCAACATGGCTGGGACACTTAACCGCCCCCTTCTCTATGGGGTGATGGAGGTCCGTGAGGGGCACTACGAAAGTCTAGACATGGGATGCATCTTCCAAAATATGGAGGGCGCGGTGATTATGGATGGCAACCGCCTCTTTTTAAGTGAGCTGGTCGGTTATGACTCCGACGGCGGACAGATTAGAGGGACGGGGCAGCTGCTGCTCGACCCTACCAAAAACTACCCCTTCGAGGTGACCCTCGATGTGACAGATGCGCAGCTTCTTAACCTCGACTACGCCGAAGCGCTCGCAAGCGGTCAGCTCCTCTTTAAAGGGGATACTAACCGCGGTAAACTTAATGGTAAGCTCTCCGTCTCCCACGCCGAAATTCAGCTGCCCGATGAGACGCCTGCGCTTCTTAACACCGTCGAGGTGGAGTATATCAACCAGTCCGAAGAGGAGCGCCCTCCTACCATTTTTGCTAAAAGTGAGGATGAGTGGCCGCTCGATCTCGATATCAAACTAAATATCCAGGAGCCGGCGAAGGTTAGCTCGACCAACCTCCAATCCCTTTGGCGCGGTGAACTCGATCTCAAAGGCACAACCGATGACCCCCTTATCTATGGCCAGGGAAAGATCGTCGAGGGAAATTTCCGCTTCAACGGCAAAGAGCTCAATTCGCACGAGGGGATGATCTACTTCTCTGGAGATCCGGGCCGCAAGACGACGCTCTACATCATCGCCCGCGAGGAGATCGACGATCTCAAAATTGAGGTGATCGTTAAGGGACCGATCCGCTCGCCCGAGCTCGCGTTTCGCTCCAATCCCCCCAAGACGACCCGTGAGATCCTCTCCTACCTCATCTTTAACCGCGGCCTTAGCGACATCTCCTCGCTGGAAGGTGAGGAGCTGACACAAAACATCATCAAGCTCAACGAAAATCAATCTGAGGGCCCCGACATTCTCGATAAGTTTAAGCAGAGCTTAGGTATCGACCGGATCGATATCACCGGCACTCAGGGCGGCGATCCCGACGATGTCTCTTTGAGCGTAGGTAAATATATCACCAAGCGTTTCCTCCTCTCACTGCGCAAGAGCATGTCCGACCACCCCAACCAGGCGTCTATTGAGGCGGACCTCACCCACAACTTCAAAGCGCAAGCTGAGATTGGCGACGATGCCGCAGGACGGATGATTTTAAAATGGGAAAAGGATTATTAAATAGACTATGGAGATCGAAGAGATACTGAACGCCTCCAAAGAGGAGATCGCTAAAACATTAAGCCCCTACTTTGGAGATGAAGAGGGAGAAAAGCTCCTCTTTGAGCTCAACGACTACCTAGAGAAGATGCGACGCGGACTCAACTACTGTCTGTCGAAAAGGCCAATTGCTCTTGATAAAGAGGCGGCCGCCGCTCTACGCCAACTTCTTGAAAAGCCGGGTGAATTGGCCAAGGAGGTTGAAAAGGGCAAGACGCTGCAGTCCCTTCTTAACATCAGTAATGAAGAGCTCGAAGAGTTCTACCAGACCTCACTTAAACTCTTTGGAGAAAAGGATCCCCTTCTCCTAGAGTCTGTCTTTCTCTTTCTGATCACTCTAAATCCTCTCCTCTACCCCTTTTGGCTCGGCCTTGCCGCCGCTAAGGCTGATCAAAATAACCCCGAAGAGGCGGAGCGTCTCTATAAGATCGCCTGCAAGATCGGCTTCAGCTCTCCTGAGCCTAGCTTTTACTTTGCTGAATATCTCAGAGGACAGGGTAAAAGAGAGGAGGCCCATGACCTCTATAAAGAGACAGTCAAAAAAGCAGCAGACAAGCCCGAATTTCTCTCACTTGAAAGCGAGGCGCGAAGTCGGCTTAGGTAACGCCGCTCAGCTGGCTCCGTGTTGCGTAAATACCTCTAAAATATCGTCGCAGATTTCTGTAATATTTTCAGGGGTTGTGTCATAACCACCCTTTTTTCGGTAGCGGGACCAAAATTGCTGGGAATCTTGTGAAATTCCATATAGGTGAATGACTTGAAACACTCGCTTCCAATCTAGGAGCATACCCCTCTGTTTAAATGTGCGCTCCAATGCCCGCTTAAGCGTTGCAAAATCAAAGTGTCCCATTCTCATTAGGATCCACACGTCGTGATAGTCTTTGACACGACTGTTTTGTTCACCTCTTTCGACCGCAGTGTGAAGTTTTTCGGCAATGACAGTTTCAACAGGATATACATTTAAACATGGAGGCGGAAGATTCAGTAGAGTTGGGTATGTGATTGCTTCAGGGGCTGGAGTTACTTTATCGCCAAACCCAAAATCGATTTGCATTGGAATTGTATGCTTTTCGCCCTCCAGTCTAGCCTTAAACTTGATTCGGATGCCGTTATACTCTCTGTTAGTTTGCATTACTTCAGAAACTATTGTGTGAGTTTCGTAGATGACCCCATCACCACAATCTACAGGGTAGGAACAGATCTCATGCATTAACATTTCCAGATGGCCAGTTGAACTTTTTGCCATGGCTAACAGGTCGATATCACGAGTGGCACGTGATTTTGAAATATCCCACACATGAAAAAGAAGAGCACCTTTTAAAACAAAACGATGCTTATGGTCTGATTGACCAAGGCGATACAAAAAACGCTCCATCCCATAATATTGAAGCAATTCGTTATAAGGGCGACTTGTCTTTCGTGCTAACGTTAAGAGACGATTTCTTACTGAGATTGAGGTGTTAGGACTGATCATGGGTTATCGCCTCGATATAAGGTGTCATGATCTTAAGTACTCTTGAAGACTTAGCAAATTTTCGAAGAAGGTCCATATCTGTATTTCCTTTTTGCCAATAACACTTTAGGGCTTCCAATGCTAGATCAACGCCTACCTTTTTTCGAATTCTGAAACAGTCAACTATCGACTTTTCTTGAGAATATATCGGAATCATTATTCCCCCGATATCATGTTGTTCAATCCCTTTATCAAAATAGGTGTCAGAAAACCAATGGAACTGTACTGGAGGATATGAAATAGTAGGCGGACGATAATGTTGTCTAACGGCCACATCTACCCAACGAGGAATTTGTACAGTAAGTTCATGGAAGTAGAGCGCTGATACCAGACAAATTACCCCCTTTGGGACCTTTTTTGCTATCGCTACAAAGTCGGGCTGCTGAATACCCGGTAATCCCCGTAGGGCATAAAGGCCTTTAGCAATTAATTCGATCTCCCCGTCATCCCTAAGCTGGTAAAGGATCCTTGGGTGAATGCCCTCCTTAATAGCCTCTGAAGTCTTGAGAACGCCTCCCTGAGATTTGAAAATCTTAAGTGCTTTATCTCTAATGTGTTGAGATTTTTTTCTTGCCATAATGGATAAAAAATGCGGTAACTATCTTTACTTACCGTAAATCTTATCCATAATAAATTCAATCACTTTGTAATTGGTTGATTCCATACTTACTTTTGCTACAGTCAAATGTTTGCCCTAAAATAGGAGGCCCATGACCTCTATAAAGAGATGTTCGAAAAGGCGGCAGACAAGCCCGAATACCAAGCTCTTAAAAGCGAGGCTAAACGACAGCTAAGACAGTGAAATAGGTTCAGAAGATTCTGAACAATTCACCCCAGGCCATTGTGCCTTTTTTTCACTTACGCTATCCTCAAATTTTTAATCTAAGAGGGACTTGCAAAACTCATTCGCCCGTTAAAAATGCCCTTTTAAAGCCTATTTTCGTCTCTTCTCCTCAATCGACCCTCAAGGGTCGACCTCGTCGAATTGACCGTGGCAGCTTCGCTGTCACTCGAAATATGCTTTA
>JAJFMK010000007.1 GCA_021772215.1 Chlamydiota bacterium
CCCGGACTCTACGATATCAGCCCTAACGATGCTAAGGAAACGTGGCGCTCGAGCCACCTCTGGCAGTTGATCGAATCGACAGTTCGAAAGCTCTGCCGAGACTATGGCTATGAAGAGGTGCGCACACCCATCTTTGAAAAGAGCAACCTCTTCTTGCGTTCTTCAGGACTTGAGTCTGATATTGTTTCTAAAGAGCTCTACAGATTTGAGGACAAGGGAAGCCGCGATCTCTCACTTCGACCCGAAGGGACCGCGCCTGTTTTACGAAGCTACAACAGCTGGTCTCAAGAGAGACAAAAAATTCATCAGAAGCTCTTCTACATCGGCCCGATGTTTCGTTATGACCGCCCACAAGCGGGCCGCTACCGACAGCACACACAGTTTGGCGTCGAAGCGATCGGCTCCTCCTCCCCCGAACAGGATGTTGAGGTGATCGACCTTCTCTACTCTCTTTACCAAAGATTGGGCATCGATAACGTCACTTTTTTGATCAACAGTCTCGGCACCAAAGAGCAGCGTGGCCAGTTTCAAAATGCTTTGATCGACTACTACACACCTCTAAAAGATGCGCTCTCCCAAGATAGTCAGAGGCGTCTACAGACAAACCCGTTGCGTATCTTAGACTCGAAGGAAGAAAAAGATATCAAAATTAACGAAAAGGCTCCCTCGATTCTAGAATTTTTAGACTCTTCGAGCAAAGAGCAGTTTCAAGAGGTCCTATCATGGCTCGACCGCCTCAAAATCCCCTATCTCGTCACCCCACACCTCGTCAGAGGCCTCGATTACTACAGCGGAATCGTATTTGAAGCGGTCACCAATAA
Organism: Chlamydiota bacterium; assembly: GCA_021772215.1. Lineage (GTDB taxonomy): Bacteria > Chlamydiota > Chlamydiia > Chlamydiales > JAJFMK01 > JAJFMK01. The sequence continues at coordinate 822 of JAJFMK010000007.1, forward strand.
GCTAGGTGCGCAAAATAGTATCGGCGCCGGTGGGCGCTACGACGGTCTGATCAAAGAGCTTGGGGGGCAGGATCTGCCGGCAACAGGCTTCGGAACCGGTCTTGAGCGCATTATCCAGACACTTATTGCTTCAGGAAAAGAGCCGAAGATGTCTGGGCCGACCCTCTACCTCATCGCTTTGGGAGATGAATCAAAAGAGGGATGCTATCTTTTGGGACATAAGCTGCGCTCCCTTGGAATTTCCACCTCTGTCGACCTATCTGGGCGTAAGCTGAATAAGACCATGCAGCGCGCCCATGCCTCAAATGCACGCTATGTGGTGATCTTAGGATCTAATGAGATTGAAAAGGGCGAGATTAAATTGAAAGAGATGGCCAGCGGCGCTGAGATTACCCTTCCCATCGATGAGCTAGCGCAGTACCTCCTTTTGGAAGGGGAGCTACCTGAGCTGAGCCAGCACTGGAATCGACTTTCGGCAAACCTCACTTCCGGTGCACTCAAACAGCTATTTTTAAACCGCCTCAGCGATCAGATTGAAGCAACAAAGCGAAGTGTCGATAGTATTGCCGGAACACTGTCTGACCTTCTATCAAACATGGGAAAGGAATGAGAACGCACAAACTTGGAGAATTGAGAAAAGGTGATGTAGGCAAAACTGTCACCCTAGCTGGCTGGGTTCACAGACGTCGAGACCATGGCGGTTTGATCTTCATCGACCTTCGCGACCGCTTTGGCCTAACTCAAGCTGTTTTCGACCCTAAAGATTCACTTAATGCTTTTGAACCGGCCAAAGATCTACGTTCAGAGTGGGTGATCCAGATCGAGGGTACCGTGCGCGAGCGCGGAGAGGGGCTGACAAACCCCAAGCTGAAGACGGGAGAGATCGAGATATTAGTTACCAAACTCACCATCCTCTCCCAGGCGAAGACTCCTCCCTTCTCAATCGCCGATGAGATGATTGACGTCCACGAAGAGAAGCGCTTAAAATTTCGCTACCTCGATATCCGCCGCGGCTCTGTCGCCAAAAACCTACTCCTCCGTGACCAGGCCTTTCAGATGATTCGTCACTTTATGGCAAAGCATCAGTTTGTCGACATCACGACACCGCTTTTGGGGCGATCAACACCTGAAGGATCGAGAGACTACCTGGTCCCCTCGAGAATCCATCCGGGCAACTTCTACGCGCTGCCGCAATCACCACAGCTCTACAAGCAGCTTCTGATGATCAGTGGTATGGATCGCTACTATCAGATCGCCCCCTGCCTTCGCGACGAAGACCTTCGTTCCGACCGCCAGCCCGAATTTACACAGCTCGACCTCGAGATGAGTTTCAGCGACCCTGAAGAGCTGATATCGCTGATGGAAGAGCTCTTTGTCGATCTTTTCAACAGCCTAGCCGACGCCAAGGTCTGCAGTCCATTTAAGCGTATGAGCTACCAAGAGTGCTTCGAGCGCTATGGAACCGACCGCCCCGACCTTCGCTTTGGCATGGAGCTTGTCCGTGTCACCGATATCGCCAAAGATTCACAATTTTCGATCTTTGTCGACCAGATCACCTCAGGGGCTGTCGTCAAAGGACTCAAAGTGGAAGGCGGCTCTGAACTTTCGCGCAAAGAGATCGACAAATACACCAGCTTCGTCGGCCAGTTTGGCATCCAGGGCCTCGCCTGGATGAAGATGAAAGAGGGCGCCTTAACCTCCTCGATTGTGAAATTCTTCTCTGAAGAGCAGCAAAAGACGCTGATTGAGAGATTTGATATCCAGGAGAACGACCTCATCTTCATGATCTGCTTTGAAGAGAAGCGAGCCAACATCGTTTTAGACCACCTACGTCGAAAAATTGCCCATGATAGAGGGCTTATCGAAGAGAAAAAATTCGCCTTCCTCTGGGTCACCGACTTCCCAATGTTTGAATATAGCGAAGAGCAAAAACGCGTGATCGCCGTCCACCACCCCTTTTCCATGCCTCACCCGGATGATTTGAGCTTTATGGAGCAGGAACCTCTTAAAGTGCGCAGCGTCGCCTACGACCTCGTCCTCAACGGTTATGAGCTAGGTGGTGGATCGCAAAGAATCCATGACGAGGGTGTTCAAAAGCGCGTCTTCGACGTCCTCCAGCTCTCCAAAGAGCAGGCGCAAGAGCAGTTTGGCTTCTTCTTAGAGGCGCTAAGCTACGGAACACCGCCTCATCTTGGGATCGCCTTTGGCTTAGATCGCGTCGCGATGCTTCTGTGCGGAACCGACCACATCCGCGATGTGATCGCCTTCCCCAAGACGCAAAGAGCGACCGATCTGATGACTAGCGCCCCTTCGGCTGTCGCGCCGGAGCAGCTTGCCGAGCTAAAGATAGAAATGACAAACCGTGAGGCCTGGACTCCGGAATTGAGCTAAATCTTGCGAATGATTTATCCTGTTTATGAATTAACACTAAAAGTAGAGGTACTATGACTCTCATCAAACGACTAGGGCTGCTTGCGCTGTCCCTTTCCTTTATAAACCCCC
>JAJFMK010000061.1 GCA_021772215.1 Chlamydiota bacterium
GATAAATACACGATCAACATGGCCCCTTCAGCTCGCATTTATGATCTGTTAAATCAAGCAAAGACAAAGAAAGAGGGAACTTCGCTTATTGTTTCAGCTCCAAACGTCGAGGGACTTGATCCTCTTCCTGGAGCTAAAAGAGAATCGGATGCTCTGAAGGATCTGTTGCCAAAATCTGAACTTCTCGAGGAAAAGAAAGCTACGCCTGATGCTGTGGAAGCTAGAGTTGTTGAGGCTTCTGTTATCCACTTTGCTTGTCATGGTTCTGCAGATTTGCGCATCAGCTTAGAATCTGTGTTTGAGGGGGCACTCTGTTTATCAGATGAGAGTGGGAAATTGGCTTTGCTGTATGCCGATCGGATTCAAAAGCTTCCGCTAAATGCTGATCTTGTGATGATGAGTGCCTGTCAAACGGGAAAAGGCAGTCGAATGAGTGAAGGGGTGATTGGACTAAGTAGGGCTTTTATGGGCGCTGGCGTTCCTTCAGTTGTGGCCACTCATTGGAGTATCTCGGATCATGTAACCCAAGAGATTGTCTCTGATTTTTATAATGGGGTTCTTAATAAGAGCATGGCAAAAGCTCAAGCTTTAAGAGAGGCAATGTTGGCACAACGAAGGATGCATCCAGATAAACCGTATCTTTGGGGAGCATTCTTTTTAATCGGAAAATAGGAGAATTAACGATGGTAAGTTCAACCAGCAGGTTCGGGTCAGAGCCAACCCTCATATCTAGTTATGCTACCCGCAGAGAAAACATCCAGGTAATATTGGAAATTTGGGGTTTTCAAGAAAGAATCTACAAAGGCATAGTAAAAGACTTGGCGGGGAATCAACTCAGCGTAGTCCCCCCCACTTCCATTTTTAGTGGAGACGACCGGTCGACTTCCGGCCCAGCTCTCTTTACGTACATAAAAACTACAAAATTATCACCAGTTTTGAAAATTCAAGGGCAGGAGGAAGAAGTTTGGTTGCTTTCTTCTGCAGATACTGACAAAGAATCTGTTAACGTTAAAGGAGGGGACAGCTTCTCAGAGTATGCTCTTGTTGATTTGGAAGATGAAAAGGCACTGTTTCATAAACTTTTGCCTAATGATTTTTTAGAAGTTATTAAGCAACACAGTGGAACTGAGGAGGACTTATACGAGTTTAGGACGCAACTTCTTTCCAATGGTCTTCAATCGTATCAGAATGCACGCTTTGTTGATGCTATTATCTGGTTTACTAAAGCGCTCTTTGTACACAAAATAATAGGAGACAAAACAGCTGTTTATATTTGCTATAAAAACCTTTGTGAAACCTACTTCTCTCTTGGCAACTATCACAAAGCAATCGATTATGATGAGAAGGCTTCACAAATCTCAAAGGAAGCGGGCAATCTCTCAGATTCTACAGATAACAATGGAAGCACTGAAAATATTCGCGATGATTTTGCAGCAGAAAAAGCGTCGCTTCAGAAAATTCTTCCTGTAGAGTTTTTGGAAGATATTAAGCAAAACTACCATGCAAAAGAAGATTTAAGAGATTTGGGAGAACTGCTTTTTGAAAATGGAAACGAGGCGTCACATTTCTCTGATGCTGTTGTTTGCTTTACCAAGGCTCTATTTGTTTGCTTATTGTTAGGAGAAAAAGAGAATATAGGGGCTTGTTATGGCAGTTTAGGAGTAACTTACTACGAGCTTAAAGAGAACCATAAAGCAGTTAATTACTTTGAGAAACACTTGCAAGTTGCCCAGGAAGTTGGTGATCGAAAAGGGGAAGGGAACAGTTACTGTAATCTCGGTTGCATCTACCTCTCGTTGGGTGAACACCAAAAAGCGATTCAGTGCCATGAGATGGCTCTTCAAATTGCGAAAGATATGAAAAGCCGCGCAGCTGAGAGCCGTGCTTACCACAACATCTGCAACGTCTTTCGATCGCTTAGTGACTGCCGAAAAGCATTACATTATCATGAAGAGCATCTCAAAGCGGCTCGCGCAGTAGAAGCTCCATCTGAGCAGAATTTAAGTAAAAGAGAAAGCTCAGAAGACTCTATTGTGAATTTAGATGACGAAATGACAATACTTACAAAAATTTTACCTTTCAATTTTTCTGAGGAAGTTCAGCGTAATTGTAGCACTAAACTTGGCATGTATATATTTTTGATGCAGCTTTTGGTAAATGGGGAGCAGGCTGAGCTGAGCTCACGTTTTTCTGACGCCATTACCTGGTTCACAAAGGCTCTTTTTGTCGCAATTTTGTTCGATGATAAAGCGGAGGCTGGAATTTGCCTTGGCTTGCTCGGAAGTACCTATTACTGGCTTGGAGAGTATCGAAGATCAATTAAGTATCATGAGAAAGATTTAAAAATTGCCCAAGAATTGAAGGACCGTGCGCGAAAACAAGTTCCTTACTGTCACCTAGGTAATGCCTACAAATCCCTTGGTGATTACCGTAAAGCGATGGGGTATTATGAGAAGGCTTTGGAAATCACGATAGAGATGGCCGACCGAAAGGGGGAAGGAACAGTCTATGGTAATCTTGGCATCCTTTACAAATCTCTTGGCGATTATCGTAAGGCGATTAAGTATCAAAAGAAAGCTTTAAAAATCGCGAAAGAGGTAGGTGACCGAGCAGGTGAGGGAAGAGCTTTCGGCAACCTAGGTAATCTTTTTTCACTCCTTAGTGATAACCGTACAGCAATTGAGTTTCAACAAAAGGCTTTGGAGATCGTAATAGCGATTGATGATCGAGAGGGTAAAGAAACAGTCTATGGTAACCTGGGTGGTGCTTACCTTGCCCTTAGCGATTATCGTAAAGGGATTGAATATTGTAAGCAGGCTTTAGAAATCGCGAAAGAGATAGATAACCGAGAAGGTGAGGCAATATCCTACGGCAACCTCGGTGTCGCTTATTCTTCACTTGGAAATCATCTCCAAGGCATTGAATCTTGCGAGAAGGGGTTAAAAATCTCAGTAGAAATCAGAGACCGACCGCAAGAGGGAAGTATTAACCAGAAACTTGGAGCTATTTTTTTTGATCAAAGAAACTACACAAAATCCGAAGAGGTCCTTCTTCGATCTATTGAAATTTACTCAGAAATTGAAGCAAGCTTAGGGCGTGATGAATGGAGGATTTCAATTTTTGAAGAGCAGTCAAGCGCCTATCTGGCTCTTCAACGTAACTATATTTTTATAGGTAAAGCTGAAAAAGCTCTTGAAGTATGCGAGAGGGGGCGAGCCCGATCTCTTTTTGACCTCTATTGTACTCGACTTCAGCTTTCTAACGAAGCACGTAATGAATTAGACAATATTACTCTGGAAAAAATGCAGGAAATAGCCAAAAGAGAAAAGATTACGTTTGTCTATTTTTCTAAGTCTTTCGGTAACGATCTTCACATATGGGTCGTTAAAGAAGATAGTGTTCATAGCAAAAAAATAGAGCTTCCTGAGGACTTTCAAACCAAAGCACTTCCTTTGTTAAGAGGAGAAGAATCAGCACGATCTTTAATGGACGATTATCTTCCTACACGATTTACTAATTTGAAAAACCTCTCTCTGCAGCCAAAAATAGATACAGAGCAGAAGGATCCAAATGTTCCTCTTTCAGAAGGGTTAGAGAAATGTTATCAGATATTGATTGCTCCAATAGAGGAGTGGTTAGATGGGGAGAGGCTAACGATTATCACTGACGCGACGATGCGAGATGTTCCCTTTGCAGCTCTGTACAAAAATGGTCTTAATGGACGCGAGTATCTAATCGATCGATTTACCATTTCAATGACGCCTTCAGCTCGGATCTTTGATCTTATCCATCAAATCAAGCCGAAGAGAGATGGGTCTGCGTTGATCGTTGCAGATCCTGCAATCAAAGAAGATAGACTCCCTGGAGCAAAAGCAGAAGGGGAAGCTCTATCTCAAAAAATTCCCAATTCAACGCTTTTGGTTGACGACGCAGCAACTATAGAAGCTGTCAAACAGGCAGCCTCAGGAGCTTCGATTCTCCACTTTGCCTGTCACGGATCAGCGGATGCGATGATTAACAAAGAGTCAGTGTTTGAGGGAGCTCTATATCTTACCAACGGACAAGGTGAGAATGAAATGCTCTTTGCAGATGAGATCCAAAAATTAGATCTAAAAGCCGACTTGGTTTTTTTAAGTGCTTGTCAAACGGGAAAAGGAGCCCAGCGACGAGAAGGCATAATTGGCCTCTCTCGTGCCTTTTTAGGAGCAGGAGTT